>NZ_JBJDQL010000048.1:0-73007 GCF_044903305.1 Streptomyces sp. NPDC019531
ACCAGAAAGAACAACCTCCACCGACTCATCAGCCCCAAACCGAGAGGCGCGACAATACGACTCAAAGTGCCATACCTCAGATGAAAACGACCTCTCAGTGATTGTTTTTGAACTGCGGCCGGCTTTTGGCGGCGGCGAGTGATCACTTGGGATGATCTATTCGCTGTGCACGGGCGAGAACCGTGCGTAGGGTTCCGCCATGACCGACGAGAGTGAGCGTGCCGTGCAAGCAGCCATGGATGCCGAATTTCGGTTGCTTGATCCTGAGGTGCGTGCCTCTCCAGCCCATGTGTTGGAGCTTTTGGATCCGGAGTTCTCTGAGTTCGGCGCATCGGGACGCCGGTGGGATGTGAAGTCCATCCTCGCGGTCACGAGCGGTGGAACGGTGTCATCGGAGTCTCCGGTGCAGGTCAGTGAGATGTCCGGGGTCGTTCTGGCTCCCGGCGTCGTTCATCTGACGTACTTCGCCGACAACCAAGGGCGCCGGGCCTGGCGAAGCTCCTTGTGGCGGCTGACGGAGACGGGCTGGCGCATGTACTTCCACCAGGCAACTCCTGTTGCGTCCGAGGTCGAGTAGCCATGCAGGTCACCAGTAGCGACGGAGTACGGATCGCCTTCGAGACCATGGGCAGCGGACCGCCGCTGGTGCTGCTGCACGGATTTTTCGGAGACCGCACGACGTGGCGGTCTGCCGGCTATGTCGACGCCCTCGCCGACAGCCATCGCCTCGTCCTCATCGATGCCCGTGGTCACGGCGGCAGCGAGGCACCTCACGACGTGGACAGCTACCGGATTCACCGTCAAGTCAAGGACGTCACCGCCGTACTCGACGAGCTTAATATCTCTCGGGCGGCGTTCTGGGGAGCATCGATGGGCGGCATCATCGGCCTCAACCTGCTGGCTCGCCATCCCGAACGGCTGACCGGCCTGATCGTTGGCGGAGCCCATGCCGACCGCGTCGCCGCCGCTCCCGGCGAGGTTCAGCGGGAAGCCGAGCTGTTCCGCGTTCAAGGGACCGCGCCATTCATCGACGTGCTGGAGCGTCAGAGCTCCCTCCCAGAATGGATGCGTGCGGCGATGCTGACGGCCGATCCGCATGCGCTGGCAGCGCTGACCGTCGCCCTCGCTGGCCGCGACGGCGTCCTGAGCGAGCTCGCTCAGACAACAGCGCCAGTACTTCTGCTCGCGGGGGACCGTGACCCCCAGCTCAAGGTGATCCAGGACACCGCTGATCAGATTTCGGGCGCCACCTGCGTTGAACTGCCTGACTGCGGGCACTTCGAGACGTTCCTGCGAATCGATCTCACCTTGCCGGTCATCCGTCCATTTCTCGCGAGGTGCGCGGCTGGGTAAGAGTGGTCGGTCAGGGCTTCCTCATCGGGCCGGTCTTCTTCTTCCAGCCGTCGGGGTGGCCCTTCCGGGTCAGCCGCCTGGTCATGAGGGTGATGAGTGACCAGTTCAGGTGGGCCTCGGAATGCTGCGGGAGGCGCTCGTAGTCCCGGGCGTTGCGGCGGGCGTTCATGATCCATCCCAGTGTGCGCTCAACACGCCAGCGACGCGGGAGGACGACGAAGCCCTTGGCCCCTTTGGGGCGGGAGACGGTCTTGAGGGTGATGTGGAGGAAGTCCTCCGCCCAGTCGACGAGCTTGCCGGCGTAGGCGGAGTCGGCCCAGATCTGGGTGATCTGCGGGTGGGTGAGACGCAGTCGCCAGAGCAGTTCGCGGGCTGCGTCCCGGTCCTGCATGTCGGCGGGCGTCACCATGATCATCACGGGGAAGCCTTTCGTGTCCACCGCGATGTGTCTCTTCCTCCCGTTGATCATTTTCGCGGGATCGAATCCGCGAGTCGCCCGGCTCACCGTGGTTGCGCCCTTGACCGACTGCGAGTCGACGATCAGCGTGACCGGGTAAGGGCATCGTCCCAGGCCAGTGCGGAGACGGCGGCGGAGCTGGTCGCGGATGTAGGTGACGACGCCGCGGCGGTTCCATCGGGCGAAGAACCCGTAAACCGTCTCCCACGGAGGGAAATCGGACGGAAGTGCTCTCCACTTCGCGCCGTTGTCGGTGATGTAGCGGATGGCGTCGACGATCTGCCGGCGGGGCCACTTCTCGGGATGCCCGCCGGTCTTGGTCTGGCAGGCCGGGACCGGCAACAGGGGTTCGAGAAGGGCCCACTCGGCGATCGTGGTGTCGGACGGGTAGCGACGACGGCGGGCAGGGTTCGGCATGGCGGGCTCGTCGATGGCGCGGAAGGGCCGGCGGGCAATTACTTCGAGAGCTGGGCGAGGGTCGCGGTAACCCCGGTGAGCTGGGCGGATACCAGTTGGGCCCATTCGTCGTCGGGGCAGCGGGCCAGGTGTGGGGCGAGTGTGCCCGTGATCATCCGGGTGAGGCGGCCGAGGGCCTGGACGAGTTGCTTCTTCTCGTACTCGATCCAGTCCGCGGGGTCGTCGGAGAACATGTAGCCGTCCTTGCGCCGCCAGGTGATCGGGGTGAGGTTCTCCGCGGCGCCGACGTCGCGAAGGTGGCGGATACCGCGCTGGACCTGGGACTGCTTCAGCCGCGTGGCGGCGACGAGCTGGACGGTGTGCAGGCCGGCTGGTCTTGCTTCCATCAGCGCGACGCGGACCAGGTCGCCGTAGTGCTCCGACAGCGGCTGGGCCGGGCGGCGAGGGCTGCGGGCCATGGCCTACTCGCCCTTGAGGAGCTGGGTCAACTGCTCGTCGAGGGTGAACTCGCCGTTGTCGACGGCTCCTTCGAGCCAGTCGGCTGCGGCGCGGACGCGGCCGATCTGCCGTCGCACGGTCTCACGCTCGTCGTCGGTGAATTCCTGGCCCCGCATCCGGGGCACCAGCCGGCCCAGCGTGGCCACGAAGCCGTGGCAGGTGCCCACCAGGTCGAGGTACTCGATGGTGTGCTCGATCTTGCGGACGGCCGGGGTGGTCTCGCGGATCCGTTCCCTGGTCTCCTCGGAGTTGTCGAACTGGGCGCGGTTGACCAGCATGCGCGCTGTGTCGTCGCGCATCACCGTCCGGGCCACCGTTGGCCGGCGCAGCATGTTCGTGGTCACCTCCTGGGCGACGGTGTCGTCCCTGGTCAGCTCGGTGACGACGCGCATCCGGTCGGCAGGCGTGACGTGCTCGGTGACCTCCGGCCGCTTGAACAGGTCGGTGGCCACCTGGGCGGCGACCTCCTCGTCCCGGGTCAGGTCGGCGACGGCCTGGACCTTCTCGTCGACCGTCACGGGGCGTTCGACGCGCTGGCCGACGAGCCGTTTCGCGCCGTCCGGCGTCCACTGCCTCGCTCCGGTGCGCGGGTTGAACGGGGCCTCCTCGATCGCCGCCCACCGCTCGGCCTCGTCCACGACCGACGCGAGGATGCGGTGAACTGTGAACGACACACCCTCCTTGCGTTTGTCCGCCGGCCAGCGGTTGGCGGTCCACCGCCAGTCCTCCACCGTCGTCCTGGCGACGCCGATGTCGTCTGCGAACATCTGCAACGACTCCGTCACGGTGAACAGGTCGTCCGTGCCGTTCGGCATGGACCCGCCCACCGGCCTCATCGGCTCGATCTCCAACGCCATGTCACCAAGGGCGAACTGAGCCTTCGCGACCTGCGCGATCAGTTCCTTGGCCTGGGTGACGATCTGTTCGTAACGCTGCCGGGTGACGTTCCCGATCCGGTCGGTCATGACGACCACTGTCCTTGCCCCGGGCCCGGCCCGGTCACCCACAATGGAACCGGTCAACGAGGCGCCAGCCCCGGTCACGTCCACGGTGGCGCGGGCGCGACACGCGGAGGCAGAGCGCGGAATGGGGGCGCTCGAAGCACCCGCCGACCGTCGCCAACACGCTTGCAAAACAGGCGGCGTTGGTGGTGAGGCTGAGGCGTTCGGCTACGGCGTTTCCGTAACACCGTTCCGCGACGCCTGCCGCTGGCGGCAGGCACGCACCCGGCAGCGGTCCGAGCAGTACACCGCCGCCTTCGACCGCTCCACCCCCACCGTCCACGACCGGCCGCACACCGGGCACTCCACCCGCTTGCCCCGCAGCATCGCGATCACCCGCTGCCGGGTCTGCCGCAGCCTACGCCACTGCCGTGACCTGCACCGACCCGAGCAGAACACCGCCTCCGCCGCCATCGACACCGGCAGCGGATCACCGCACTCCCGGCAGTACCGCCGAGCCGTCCCATCAGCCGCCACGAGCCAGATCATCCAGCCGTACACACCTCACGGCCAGAGTTCAAAAACACTCACTCAGCGAAGGCCCGCAGCCAGAACTTCGGGACCAGATGGTGCTCTTTGGCGATTTGCGCGCCCATGATCCGGATTTTACGGGTCGGATGCGACGCGGGCTTCCCCATTTCGAAGAGCGCACGAGAGCGCCCGCTCCCGGACATGGTGCGGGCCTCTGCGTGAGGGCCTCGACCTTCTCTTGGGACATGCGGAGATCTTGCCAGGAACTCACCGGCATCGAGGTTCAGTTCGCGGGCCCCGACCCGGCGAACCAATGCGGTCAGAGCACTAGTGTGATGCGCCAGAAATCATGAGGATTAGTCACTACCCTGTTGGTATGTCGCATCCCGGGCCTTCTGCTGTGGAGATCACGCTGTCCGAGGCTGAGCGTGCCGAGTTGGTGCGTCGGACGGAATTGCCGCACCGGCGCTCGGCCGAGAAGGCCCGCATCATCCTGGCGTGTGCTGACGGCCTGTCAAACGCGGGTGTAGGGCGGTTTGTCGGTGTTCAGGCCAGGACGGTGGGCAAGTGGCGTCGGGCTTTCGCCGCGGAGCGGATGGCTGGGCTGGAGGACGCCGGGTGGATCGGCCGGCCGAAGGCCGACCTGGTCCTGGACGATGCTGAGCGCCGGCAGTTGACGCAGTGGGCGCGGCAGGCGAAGACCGCCCAGTTCCTCGCGTTGCGCGCGAAGATCGTGCTGCGCTGTGCGGAGGGCGGGACGAACCAGCAGGCCGCGGCCGACCTGGGCATCGACAGATCGACCGTGGATCGCTGGCGGGCCCGGTTCATCGCCAAGCGCCTGGACGGCCTGCACGACGAGCCCCGCTCGGGCCGGCCGCCCTCGATCCTCCTGGACCGGGTCGAGGAGGTCATTGTGGCCACTTTGGAGTCCACGCCGGGCCAGGACACGCACTGGTCACGGGCTTCTATGGCCCAGCGCACCGGCCTGTCGAAGTCGACCATCGGCCGGATCTGGAAGAGGTTCGACCTCAAGCCCCACCTGCAGGACTCCTTCAAGCTCTCCACTGATCCGCAGTTCGTCGCCAAGGTCGTCGATGTCGTCGGCCTGTACCACCACCCGCCCGAGAAGGCGGTCGTACTCTGCGTGGACGAGAAGTCCCAGATCCAGGCGCTGGACCGCTCGCAGCCGGTCCTGCCGATGATGCCGGGCATGCCCGAACGCCGCACCCACGACTATCTGCGGCACGGCATCACCAGTCTGTTCGCCGCCTTCAACATCAGTGACGGCACCGTCATATCCCAACTCCACCGCCGCCACCGTGCGATCGAGTTCAAGAAGTTCCTGGTCCGCATCGACAAGGCGGTCCCCGTCGGGCTCGACGTCCACCTCGTCTGTGACAACTACGCCACCCACACCACCGCCGAGATCAGGACCTGGCTGGGCAGACACCCGCGCTTCCACGTCCACTTCACCCCCACCGGCTCCTCCTGGATGAACCAGGTGGAGCGGTGGTTCGGTCTGCTGACCGACAAGCTCATCCGCCGCGGCGTCCACAGTTCCGTGAAGGCCCTGGAGGACGACATCACCTCGTGGATCGACACCTGGAACAAGAACCCACGGCCCTTCGCCTGGACCAAGACCGCCGACGAGATCCTCAACTCCCTCGCCGACTACCTCACCAAAGTCGGAACCGACAGCCAGAAAACAGAGCAGAACTAATCCTCAGCATTTCTGGCGCATCACACTAGCCGGAGTCGGAGGGTGCACAACGGACGGCGACAGGGTCCCGCCGTTTGAACTGCGGGACCCTCAGCGCATCTATGGAAGCCGTACGGGCGCCGGGTGGGGTGACCGGCCCCGTTCCGGCGCCGACGAGGGCGGGTGGGCGAGCTCAGCCGCAGGAGAACTTGGTGATCGAGCTGAACCGGTTGTCCCATTCAGGGAAGCGTGACGGCAGGTTGGTCTGTGTACCTGCGAAGACCGTCCAGCAGCCGCCGCTGTAGTTGTACCCGTCGTGCAGGGCGAATGCTTCGCTGTTGCGGTTCCAGTACGACGAGGTCCGGTTGTCCATCGACTGGCCCCGCAGGTCGGGGGAGCCGGACGCGAACCAGGCCATCGTGCCGGTCCCGTCGACCCCGTCGAAGATGCAGAAATATCCGTTCGGACAGCGGCTCCAGCCGGCCGCGGGAGCCGCCTGCGCGGTCTGGGCCGAGGTCGTGGCCAGCGTCAGAGCGAGGGCAGCGGCAGAGCCCAGCGCCGCGAGTGTCTTGCGCATGTGGTTCCTCCGATGAGCGGTTCCGTCTTTCCGGCCATGGACAGCCGTCTTTACGGCGTGCAACCCACCCCGCCGGCGTACGTCGAGCTGCTGATGAACCAGGTGGGCCCCAAGGTGTAGGTGGAGTGGGCGCGCACGCACTGGAAGCTCTGGCTGGCGCCCAGAGCCCACGTCTCGATCAGGTGGTTGTAGTTGCCGCAGTTGATCCACTGCGCCCAGCCGTCGATGTTGTCGTTGTAACCGCAGACTGCGGCGGGGGCTGTGGCTGTCTGCTCCGCGGCCTGTGCCTGGCCAGCGAGCGTCAGGGGGCCGGCGATCGCGAGCCCCAGTGCCGCTGCAGTGAGCGAAAGTTTCCTTAACATCGTTTTCCCTCCGTGTGTCAATCCGCCGTGATGGGTCAGCTCATGGAGCCGATCCGGTGAGCAACTTACTTTTCACGGCAAAGTGGCCGTCGTGAGTGCGTCGAACCGTGTTTCATCGCGGAAGTATTCGTGCCGGAAGTGCCGTTGTGGACCGTTCCTCTCAGGCCACCGAACCGCAGACGCACACCAGATTTCCGACCTGCAGACTCAGGTTGTGCATCGCTCATCGATGACCGTAGGCGCAAGCCGCGCCCCGAGAGCACCAATGTGTGCACCGTGACTACCCAGTTCGTGCAAACCCGGCAGTAAAATGCCTGTGCAAGCAGGGGGCTGGGGGACATCGGCATGACAGACCACAGGGGTGCCCGATTAAGAGGAACCGAGTCGTTCGAGGCAGTTGCCTCAGGCTTGTTTGCGCCGTTGCGGGTGACCGATCCCGGCCCGCAGGGGTTCGAAGCCGTAGTCGACCACACAGCCGTCGGACCCGTGGTTATCGCTCGTGTCCAGGCCACCGCCGCAACGGTGACGCGGGACAACCGCAGCATCACCTCCAGCGACGTGGAGTGGATGCATTTCAATCTGCACCACCACGGTCCGGTCACGGCGATCCAGGGTGACCGGACCACGATACTGAAACCCGGTGAACTGTTCGCCTGTGACAGCACCCGGCCTTACCGGCTCATCGGTGCCAAGCCCAGTGACATGACCGTGCTTTGCGTTCCCCGGGCAAGTCTCGGCAGACACGCGAACTCCATCAGCCGGCGCACGGCGCACCCCATACCCACTCAGGGCGGGATCGGCGGACTCCTCAGCCACGCACTGTCCGCAGTCAACGAGGACCTCCCGAGCCAAGGTGTGCCACGTACGTATCTGGCCGACGCGCTCACCGCACTCCTCCTGGCCGCTTTCGCCGACACCACTCCCGAGCGGGCTTCCGTCGCCAGCGACCTTGTCGACCGTATCCGCGCCTACGCACTTGCCCACCTCGACGACTCCCACCTCAGTGCGGAACGAGTCGCGCGCCGGCACCACATCTCCATCCGGCACCTGCACGCGCTCTTCAAAGACAGCGACCTGACCTTCGCCGCCTGGGTCCGACATGAACGCCTGCTACGGATCCGCCGAGACCTCCTCGACCCCGCCTCCGCGGACATCTCCACAGCCACGATCGCAGCACGATGGGGAGTACACGACCCCAAACACCTTGGCAGGGCCCTGAAGCGCGAGTTCGGCGAAACCGTCAGCGACCTACGCCACGGGCAAAAGGACTGAGCTGTTTCAGAGTGGCCACTGATCCGCCGATGCCGCCCTTCGCGGTCGCCTTGATCGCCTTCACCAGCAGCGCCAGTGTCGGGTCCACCTGATTGGAGCGGGCCATCGCGTCCAGGAACTCCTGGCCGCCCATCGCGGTGGTGACGCCCAGTGCCTCCATCACCGTCACGTACGCGTCGCGCAGCCGGTTGTACCAGGGGTCCAGGTAGCGCCGTTCTCCATGCGCACGGGCGCCTCGATCGGCGCGACCTCGAAGCCGAGCTCCACCGCGTACGCCACGGTCGGCGTCGCGTACCAGGCCGGGCCGGTCGGCCGCTCGCCCGTCGGCGTGAACGGGCTGGGCAGCCGGTCGCCGTCGACCGTTGATCTGCACGCGGGACAGGTCGACGTAGCTCAGGTCGACCAGCCACGAGCCGGGCAGCTTCGGGTCGAACGCCGGACGCTTCAGGTAAGTGGGGCCGCCCAGGCCGACGGTGAGGCCGTTGACGGCCGCCGCGAAGGTGCCGCCCGGCCGGGCGGCACTCGAACAGCCGTGCCATCCGGGCGGATATTCTGCGGGTGAGGTGACGGGAATGTCACCCGGAACAGGATCCACGATGACCGCTCCCGCGCCCCCGATCAGCGAGCCCGACCCGTCCGCGCTGACCTGCCCCGGTGAGACGGCTCAGGATTCCCGGACACCGGTGCGTCCGCCTTCTCCGCGTTCTCCGGGGCGGCAAGCACCTCCACCACGGTCTCCCGGGAAACGACGAACCGCTCCCAGTCCAACTCGGCATCCCGCAACGCAGCCAGAACCCGGTCCGCCTCCTCCCGCAAGTCCTCCACCCGCTGAGCAGCCGCCCGTTCCCGCTCCTCCAACAACCCGATCACCGACGGCATCCCGCACTCCACGACCGCACTGACACGACGAGCACTGCCTGCCACCGAAGTCACGAAACTATGCCTGACCAGCGAAAACGCGACGATCAAGTACGGAAAGACAACAGCCTCTAAAGCCCCCAAACCACACCAACTACAAAGCTCCCAATCACATCCGGCGTACGGCCGTCCGTGGCGACCACGGCCGTGGCGACCTCCTCGTACAGGTGCTGGCGGGCCTCCATCAGCTCCCGCCACTGTTTGCGCGGGTTGACCGCGAGCAGCGGGCGGGCAGCGTTCAGGCCCGTGCGCTTGACCGCCTCCTCGACGTCCATCGAGAGGTAGACGACCCGCTGCCCGGCCAGGAGCGCCCGCGTGTCGGCGTCGAGGATCGCGCCGCCGCCCAGCGCCAGGACACCGTCGTGCTCGGCGAGCGCCCGGTGCACGGCCTGCTTCTCCAGCGCCCGGAAGGCCGGTTCGCCCTCGTCGACGAAGATCTCCGCGATGGTGCGGCCCTGCTCGGCCACGATGTCGTCGTCGGTGTCCCGGTAACCGACACCGAGCCGCTCGGCCAGCAGCTGCCCGACCGTGGACTTGCCCACGCCCATCGGCCCGACCAGCACGACCACGGGCACGGGGCTCACCGGATCGCCAGGTTGTCGAGGTACGACCGCACGTTCCGACGGGTCTCGGCCACCGAGTCGCCGCCGAACTTCTCCGCCACCGCGTCCGCGAGAACGAGCGCCACCATGGCCTCGGCGACAATGCCGGCGGCCGGAACCGCGGAGACGTCGGAACGCTGATGGTGCGCCTGCGCCGCCTCACCGGTCGTCACATCCACCGTCTGCAGCGCCCGCGGCACCGTCGCGATCGGCTTCATCGCGGCCCGCACCCGCAGCAGCTCACCCGTGGTGAGGCCGCCCTCGGTACCGCCGGAGCGGCCGGAGACCCGCCGGATGCCCTCGGGCGTGTTCACGATCTCGTCGTGCGCCTTGGAGCCCGGCACCCGGGCCAGCTCGAAGCCGTCGCCGATCTCCACACCCTTGATCGCCTGGATGCCCATCAGCGCACCCCCCAGCCGGGCGTCCAGCTTGCGGTCCCAGTGCACATGCGAGCCGAGGCCGACAGGGACGCCGTACGCCAGCACCTCGACCACACCGCCGAGGGTGTCGCCGTCCTTGTGCGCCTGGTCGACCTCGGCGACCATCGCCTTCGACGTGTCCGCGTCCAGACAGCGCAGCGGGTCGGCGTCCAGCTTCTCGACATCCGTCGGCGTGGGGTACACACCCTGCGGGGCCTTCACGGTGCACAGCTCGACGACGTGCGAGACGATCTCGATACCGGCCGTCTCCTTCAGATACGACCGCGCCACCGCACCCAGCGCGACCCGGGCGGCCGTCTCCCGGGCCGATGCCCGCTCCAGGATCGGCCGCGCCTCGTCGAAGCCGTACTTCTGCATGCCCGCCAGGTCGGCGTGTCCGGGCCGCGGCCGGGTCAGCGGAGCATTCCGGGCGAGACCGGCCAGGATCTCCGGGTCGACCGGGTCGGCCGCCATGACCTGCTCCCACTTCGGCCACTCGGTGTTCCCCACCATGATCGCGACCGGCGAGCCGAGCGTGAGGCCGTGCCGAACGCCGCCGAGGAAGGTGACCTCGTCGCGCTCGAACTTCATCCGCGCACCGCGTCCATAACCGAGCCGGCGCCGGGCCAGGTGGTCCGCCACCATCTCCGTGGTGATCGGCACGCCGGCGGGAAGGCCCTCCAGCGTCGCCACGAGTGCGGGGCCGTGGGACTCCCCCGCGGTCAGCCAGCGCAACCTGCTCAACACGGGGCTCACTGCTCCTTGACGTGGTAGGCGGGGAAGAGTCGCCGCAGTTCGGTGTGGAACCCGGGGAACGTCTTGCTCACACAAGCCGGGTCGTCGAGTACGAGAGCGGTCGAGCTGCCGAGTCCCAGCACGGCGAAGGACATGGCGATCCGGTGATCACGGTGGCAGGCGATCCGCGCCGGGACCGGCGCTCCGGGGTGAACGGTGATCCAGTCCCGGCCCTCGTCGACCTGAATGCCGCAGGCACGCAGGTTCGCAGCCACCACGCTGATGCGGTCCGACTCCTTCAACCTCGCGTGGCCGATGCCGGTGACGGTGACGGGTGCGTCGGCGAGAGGGGCGACGGCCGCCAGCGTCATGAACGTGTCCGAGATCTCGCCCATGTCCACCTCGAATCCGCCGCGCATGCGCCCCGTGCCGGTGACCGTGGTCGCCTCCTCTCCTATGGCGACATCGGCGCCCGCCAGCTCCAGGACCCGCGTGAATCCCAGGTCGCCCTGAAGGCTTCCGCGCCCCAGGCCGGGGACCGTGACGGTGGTTCCCGTCACGGCGGCCGCGGCGAAGAAGTACGACGCGGTCGAGGCGTCCGGCTCGATGGCCACGTCCGTGGCGGTGTATCCGCCGGGGGCCACGTTGACGCGTCCGACGGCGGGCTCGTCGACCTGTGCGCCGAAGGACCGCATCAGGGCCAGCGTCATATCGACGTAGGGTCGGCTGACCAGGCGTGGAATGGTGACCGTCAGCGGGCGGCGCATGAGCGGACCGGCCATGAGGAGCCCGCTCAGATACTGGCTGCTGAGGCTGGAGTCCAGCTCCAGCAGCCCGCCGTGCAGCCCGTCGCTGCGCACGGTCAGCGGCAGGGACCCGTTCGGCCCGGTCCGCACCTGGGCGCCCAGACGGGTGAGCGCGTCTGCCAGCGGGCGCAGCGGGCGGGCCCTCAGTTGGCTGGTCCCGTCGAAGGTGTAGTCACCTCTCCCCGCTGCCGCGGCGAACGGGGGCAGGAACCGGGCCACGGTGCCGGCGTCAGCGCACCAGAGGTCGGCTCGTTCGGCGATGTCTCCGGGGTTGCCCGTGACTTTCCAGTACGCGTCGGCCGGGGCGGCCGACACCTCGACACCCAGCGTCCGCAAGGCCTCCTTCAACGCGAGTGTGTCGTCACTGGCCAGGGGCGCCCGCAGCACGCTCGTCCCGCGTGCGGCGGCAGCGAGCAGCAGCGCCCGGTTGGTGAGGCTCTTCGACCCGGGAACACGCGCCAACAGGCCTGCGTCCTGCGATCCGCCCGCGGTCATGTGGCGCGATGCGCCCACGGCTTCTCCTTCGTCATCGGTGGTCAACTCGGCATGCCCGCCTTGGGCTAGGTCCCGGCCGCCAGCGGTACCTTTCGCGTGCCGTGTTCGGCGGCGGGTCCGGTCCGGGTGTCGGCTCGGGCAGGGGTCCGCTGCACCGTCCAGCCGTACTCCGTGAGTCGCTGGGCCATACGGACGGCCGCGGCCGGTTCCACCACGAGTTCCACCAGCCCACTGCGCTCGCCGGGCGAATGGTCGATCGACATCTCTTCGATGTTGACGCCCAGCTCCGCCACGGTCGCCAGCAGACGGGCCAGCTCACCCGCCTCGTCACCGATGAGTACGTGCACGGGCGTGCAGTTGGACGGCTTCTCCCCGTGCTTGCCCGGCACCCGCTCGCGGCCTTTCTTGCCGCGGCCCAGCAGATCGGCGACGAGCATCATCCCTTCCGCGCGTTCGTCGGCGTTGTGGGTGGCCAGACCCCGCAGCGCCGCCACCGCCACGGTGAGGTCCACAGCGAGCTCCTGAAGGACATCGGCGACGGCCGTGGCGTTCGCGTCCAGGATGTCGCCCCACAGGCGCGGGTCGCCCCCGGCGATGCGGGTGACGTCCCGCAGCCCCTGGCCGGCGAGTCGCGACGCGTCGTCTGGCATGTGCTCCAGACGCGCTGCCATCAGGGAGGCGACGAGGTGCGGGGTGTGAGAGACCAGGGCGACCGCCTGGTCGTGCGCGCCGCTCTCCATGACCACCGGGACCGCCGCGCACAGCGCCACCACTTCCAGTGCCCGGTTCAGGGTGTCCGTCGCGGTGTCCGGGGTGGGGGTGAGTACCCAGGAGCGCCCCTCGAAGAGCGTGGCGGAAGCGGCGAGCGGACCGGACAGCTCTCGCCCTGCCATGGGGTGTCCGCCGATGTAGCAGGAGGGGTCGGCCATCGCCAGGACATCCCGCTCCGGCCCGGTCTTGACGCTGGCCACGTCGGTGTAGCTACGGGCCAGCCCGTTCGACTGCTGCGTGGCCAGCACCTCACCGACGCTGCCGGGCGGCACGGCCAGCACGGCGATGTCCGCCGGGGCGGCGGGCGGGCCGACGGTGCCCGCGCCGAGTGCGGCGGCGGTGCGGGCCGCCGACTCGTTCGTGTCGAGCAGGTGCACGCTCACACCTCTGCGGGTGAGGGCGAGGGCCACCGAGGTGCCGATCAGGCCGGTTCCCACGACCGCTGCCGTACGGATCATCGGGTTCCCCCGGGCGAGCCGGCGAGATCGGTGCGCAGCGCCGCAGCGCCACCCAGATAGACGTGGCGCACATCGCGCTTTCGCCGATCGGTCTCGGCGTGCACCAGGATCCGTACGACGCGCGGCAGTGCCCCGGCGATGCCAAGCTCCTGGGCGCACATGAGCGGGGTGTCGGTGAGGCCCAACTCGCGTGCGGCCACCGCCGGGAATTCGCTGCGCAGGTCGGGAGTGGCCGTGAGGATCACGCTGATGAGATCCTGCTGCTCCAGTTCATTGGCGTCGAGCATCTCTTTCAACAGACTCTTGGTGCTGTCCACCAGATGGCCTCTGTCATCTCGTTCGAGCTGGACCGCGCCACGTACTGCGCGCACTGTCATCTCACTCTCCAGATCGTCACTCTCCGGATCGGCGATTCTCAGTCCGCCGCCAGAACCTCGGTGGCGGGTCGCGGAAGGTCTCGTGTCACGATTCGGTCCTGGTACAGCTCGGCGACCTGGAAGGCTAGGTCCAGCGACTGATAGCGGTTGAGGCGCGGATCGCAGGCCGACTCGTAGCGGTGCGCGAGGTCGTCCAGGCGGATCTCGGCGCCGCCGCCCACGCATTCGGTGACGTCTTCTCCGGCCAGTTCGACATGGATGCCACCCGGGTGGGTGCCCAGCTCGCGGTGGGCTTCGAAGAAGCCCCTCACCTCGTCGAGCACGTCGTCGAACCGGCGTGTCTTGTGACCGCTGGGTGCGGTGAACGTGTTGCCGTGCATGGGATCGCAGATCCAGGCGATCTGAGCGCCGGACGCGGTGACCTTCTCCACGAGTACGGGCAGGACATCACGGACCCTGTCCGCTCCCATCCGGGTGATGAAGGACAGCCGGCCCGGCTCCCGTTCGGGGTCCAGGCGGTCGATGAGCGCCAGCGCCTCGTCCGCGGTGACGGTCGGCCCGAGCTTCACCGCGATGGGGTTGCGGACCTTCGAGGCGAACTCGATGTGTGCGCCGTCGAGTTGCCGGGTGCGTTCCCCGATCCAGATCATGTGACCTGAGACGTCGTACCACTGTCCGGTACGGGAATCCCTTCGGGTGAGGGCCGCTTCGTAGTCGAGAATCAGCGCCTCGTGGCTGGAGAAGAACTCGGTGGAGCGGAATTCACGCGGCTGTGCCCCGCACGCCTGGAGAAACGCGAGTGCCCTGTCGATCTCCCGGGCGAGGCGCTCGTACCGCTCGCCGACCGGCGAGCTGGCCACGAAGTCCTGGTTCCAGTCGTGCACCTGCCGCAGGTCGGCGTAGCCGCCCGTGGTGAAGGCCCGGACGATGTTCAGCGTGGCGGCGGAGGCGTGGTACATGCGCTTGAGGCGCTCGGGGTCGGGGGTACGGCTCTTCGCGGTGAATTCCAGGCCGTTGACGGCGTCGCCGCGGTAGACCGGGAGCTCCACCCCGTCGCGCCGCTCCGTGGGTTGCGAGCGTGGCTTGGAGTACTGGCCGGCGATGCGCCCGATCTTGACCACCGGTACGGAGGTGGCGTAGGTGAGCACCGCCGCCATCTGGAGCAGCGTCTTGACCTTGTCCTTGACCTGGTCGGCCGAGACGGCGTCGAAGGTTTCGGCACAGTCTCCGCCCTGGAGGAGAAAGGCGTCGCCGCGTGCCACCGACGCCAGCCGGGAGCGCAGTTGGTCGCATTCGCCTGCGAAGACGAGAGGGGGTGCGGTGGCGAGGTCGGACAGCACCGCGCCGAGGGCCTGCTCATCGGGCCAGGTCGGCTGCTGTGCGGCGGGCAGACCTCGCCAGGAGTACACCGGGGCATCTTGCTGAGCGT
Source organism: Streptomyces sp. NPDC019531 (assembly GCF_044903305.1). Classification (NCBI taxonomy): domain Bacteria; kingdom Bacillati; phylum Actinomycetota; class Actinomycetes; order Kitasatosporales; family Streptomycetaceae; genus Streptomyces; species Streptomyces sp. NPDC019531. The sequence goes on from NZ_JBJDQL010000048.1 coordinate 15,118, forward strand.
TCATGAGGTTCCTTCGTCTGTTTCACCTGGGCACGGGACCGCGGAGGGCTCTTACTCCTCGAGCAGGTCGGGCTGCTCGGCGACGATCTCGTCCCAGAGCAACTGGAAGCTGAACCAGCCGAGTTGGGCGTCGCCGAAGCCCTCGCCCGCCGCCATGGCCTGCTCGTGGGTGAACGTCTTCGGGGTACCGGCCGCATGGGCGAGCAGCTGGACCTGGGCGCAGCTGTCGTAGGTGAAGAACCAGTGCACGGCCTCGTCCAGCGATCCGCCCACCGTGATCAGGCCGTGGTGCCGCAGCAGGATGGCGCGGTTGTCGCCGAGCTTCTCCGCGATGTCGCGGCCCTGCTCGAGGGAGACGGAGGGCCCCTCGTACGCTTCGTACAGCGTCTGCCGTCCGTAGAAGGCGGCCGACTCCTGGTCGATGGGCTCCAGCAGCCGACCGAGGGCGCCGAGAGCACGGGAGTGTGCCGTGTGGCCGTGGGCCGCGGCGGTCGCCTCGGGCTGGAGTTCGTGGATCTGGGAGTGGATGACGAAGGCACTCGGGTTAACGCGGTGCTTCCCGTGCACCACGCGGCCCTCGGCGTCCACGCAGATCAGATCGGCCACACGGACGTGCTTGAAGGAGACGCCGAAGGGATTGACCCAGAACTGATCGGGATACTCCGGATCGCGCACGGATATGTGCCCGGAAATCCCTTCGCCGAAGCCGTACTTGCCGAACAGGCGGAGGGCCGCGGCCAGACGCTCCTTGCGGTGCCGTCTTGTCTCCTCCGGGCTGTTGAAGGCCGGCTCCCCGGGAATGGGCAGACCGGTCGCGGTGTCCGCGAGGAATTCCGCGCGGGGCTCGGTGGGCTTGTCGGTCATCGTGGTCATGGTGGCTACCTCTCTGTGGACGGGCCGTGAGCGGGCGATGGCGGACGTTCGGCTAGGCGGGCAGCAGCACGTCCGCGGAGTGTGCCGACTGCGCGGCGCCCGCGTGCTGGAGGATGGAGGCGAGGATGTCCTCGCTGCGGTCCACCAGGGATGGGATGCCGAAGGTGAAGAAGAGCGCCCCGGCGCCGATGTTGCCGAGTCCGTACAGGCGTGGATCCGCGGTGCCATTGGCGATGAGCCGGCTGGTCGCCCGGGCGAGGCGCAGCCCGCCGTGCGGGTGGCGGCCCGCGGCGCGACTGCGCGTAAGCGTGGTGACCAGCGGCAGCGCACCGGTGGGAATCCGGCCCTCCGAGGCGTTGACGGCGTTGACCACCTTGTCCGCGCCCAGCGCCGTCCCGTCCGCGGTGACCAGCTCGAAGCCGCCGCCGGAACGTGCCGCGACCTTGTGCAGGCCGGAGCGGATGTCCAGCTGGCCCGCGTCGACCAGTTCGAGCATCACGGACGCGCTGCTCGGCGGCATGGGGCAGCACAGGCTCATGATGGTCCGGTAGTGGGAACGAAGGAGCTCGGCCTGGTCCTCCTCCCTCAGCAACGGCCACACGTCGGGGCCGATGTCGGGCACCGCGCGCTGAAGGATGCGCAGTCCCGGGTCCGATGAGCCCACCGCGGCGAACTGACGTCGCAGGCGGTCCACCGGCTTCTCCTTGTCGAGGTGCGTGATCTCGGCGTACACCGCCTCGAGATCCGCGTCGGCGTCGCGCAGTTCGGCTTCCACGATCCCCGCGAAGTCCGCGAGGGAGATCTCACGCCGGCGACGCCCGAGGGACCGCATCCGTTCCTTGGTGAGATGGCGGGGCTCGAAGGTGATCGGGCGCTGCCGGACGCCGGGAAGCACACCCCGCCTGGACAGCAGGCTGATCCGTCCCTGATGGCCCTGAGCGGCGAGAGCAAGAATGATGTCGACCGCCGTGAGCCCGCTCCCGATGACGGCCACGTCCTCCCGCGCGCCGATCTGGCGGAGGTTGTGGGACATCGGGTACGGATCCGCTATGAACCCCGGTACGCCGGTGAGTCCATAGGCGTCCTTGGGACTGTCACCCCCCACGCACAGAACGACGTAGTCGAAAGCGCCAGCACTGCCGTTGCTGGTGCTCAGGAGCACCTGGTCGGAGGTCCGCCGGGCCGCAGTGACCGCTGTGCCGACGAGATCGACCCGCCAGCCCTTCCTGCGCAGTTCTCCCAGCGCCGCATAGGCCGACTGCTCCAGGTATTCGCCATAGACGGTCCGCGGTGCGAAACGCATCCCGGAATACGGGTCGATATTGTCGAAATCCTCGACGATACGCTCTCGGATCTCCAGCCAGCGTTCGAAGTGACCGAGGTCGCCCACGCGTACGGACATGTCGTCCGGCGGCGCGTTGACCTTGATGGTGTCGACGTCGACCTGATAGGCGCGGCCTCGCCATAAATTCGGTGACGGCTCGAACACCGTGATACTGCCCGACGGGCTCTGTACCTGGGCCAGTGCGTCGATGAGACAGACCGCGGACGCACCACCGCCGACCACACCGATCGATATTCCAGACATCTGTCAGCCACCTATCGATTCGATACGGTGAAATTTCCCGTGCAGGAATATGAGGGACGACCCGGCGTCGTTCACACCGGCTCCGACGACCTCACCGACGATCAGCAGGTGGTCGCCGGCCACCAGGTGGCTCCGGTACCGGCATTCCATCCAGGCCGCGGAGTCGAGAAGCAGTGCACCGGTCTGCGGGCCCGGCTCCGCGGGCAGGCTGTGCAGCGCCTTCCTGCGGTCCTCCGCAGGACGAGCGAAGATCCGGGCGAGGTCCTCCGCGGCGCCGTCCAAGATGGAAATCGCCCAGACCTGGGACTCCATCAAGTCGTCCAGAAACGTGGAATCACGGCGAATGCTCAGCGACACGAGCGGCGGGGACAATGAGAGAGAGGTCAGCGAGTTGATCGTCAGAGCATTGTGCCGGCGTATCGATTCCGCGTCGGAGAAAGTACTCACCACACACACGCCGGTGGCAAAATTGCGCATCACGGAACGCAGGTCGTCCTTCACGGCAACCGCCGGATGATTCGCCGCTGACAGCTCACCCATGACTGGTCCTCTCTGTCGAACGCCTCAGTGAAAATACGAAACCCGGTTCGATGTCAGAGACGGTACAGAGAAGCCGGGTGGCTGTTTTGCTGGGGCGCGCACAGAAATTAGCAGTCCTGCGAAGCCGCGCCGGGCGCCATCTGAGCGGATGCGCGACTGCTGAAACATACCGGCTTGCGTGTTCTAGTAGTACTTGGTCAGGTCGGTCGGTATCGGTTGTGGCATGTCGCGGTGACAGGTGGGGCAGGCGCCGGTCCAGACCGCGAGGAGTAGCTGTAGTTCGCGGGCGACCCGGTAGAGGCTCAGGCCGGCGCCGTCTCTTTTGGGGACCGAGTGATGCGCTGGAGGGTGCAGAAGGCGTGCGCGACGGAGACGAGGGTGACGTGGTGGTGCCAGCCTCTGAAGGTGCGGCCTTCGAAGTGCGCCAGGCCCAGGACCTGCTTCATCTCGCGGTAGTCGTGCTCGATGCGCCAGCGCAGTTTCGCGGTGCGCACCAGGGTGGCCAGCGGGGTGTCGGGTCTGGGCCAGCTCGGGGTAGGCGGGCTGGGCCCTCGGGCCGCGGCCTGCGTAGGGCGGGGTGTGCGGCTGGGCTTCTTCCGGCTGGGCGGTGGTCGTGGTGGAGATGCCGACCGCGTAGCTGAGTCCGCGTTCTTCCAGGCCGAGGCGGAAGGCTGCGGCATCGCCGTAGCCGCCGTCGGCGACGACGAGCGGGACATCGATACCCCACGACATCGTCTCGTCGATCATGTCCAGGGCCAGCTGCCATTTCTCGACATGGCCGATGTCTTCGGGGATGCCGCACGTGGTGCGGCGGGCCACTTTGGCCGGATCGGCCTTCGGTGAGGCGGGATCCCAGCTCTCGGGCACGAACAGCCGCCAGTCGACGGCGACCGACGCTGCGTCGGAGGCCAGGTGCAGCGAGACGCCGGCCTGGCAGTTGGTGACCTTGCCGGCGGTGCCGGTGTACTGCCGGGCCACGCAGGCCGAGGCATCCCCGTCCTTGAGGAAGCCGGTGTCGTCGACGATCAGAGCGGTCGGTTTGATCACCTGCTGCATCCGCCAGGCCAGGCGGGCCCGCACATGGGCCGCGTCCCACGGGCTGGTGGTGATGAAGTGGGCCAGGGCCTGCCGGTTGCCGTCCTCGCCCAGCCGGGCGGCCATCGGTTCCACCGACTTGCGCCGCCCGTCCAGCAGCAGACCCCGCAGATACACCTCGCCCCACCGGCGCTGATCCGCCCGCGCGAACGGCTCGAACATCTCCGCCGCGAAGTCCTCCAGATCACACCGGACCGCGACCAACTCCCCACCCAGCGCAACCGGTCAACGACACACCCAATCAAGGGGACACGCCACCGGCGCAGGAACCTGACCAGGCCCTACTAGGAGCTGGCCGCGCCGAGCAGGTCCTCTACTCGCAGTCGGCGGCAGTGCCCTGCGCGGCGGCCAGGGCCTCCGCCTCGGCCAGCACCCGCTCACCCCGCTCGGCGGTAAGGTCGAGTCGCGCCAGAACGCCGGGAACCGCGATGGTCGGCAGCAGCTGCGTGAGGAGCACCGACAGCCGCTCTGTCAGATCCCTGCGGTCGGTCAGCACATGGGACAACATCTGGATCCCGGAAAAGGCCCCGACCAGGAGTTCGGCCGTGGCCTCCAGATCGACGCACTGGTACAGCTCTCCGTGCTCACTCGCCTCGGTCAGACCGCGCAGGTTGTGCTCGATCCAGGCCAGGAACGGCCTGCGACGGTCCAGATGATGCGCTCCCCGCTCCAGCGACAGGCTGACACTGCCCTGGAGCATCCGGTCATGCATGAGGCGGTGCCCGAAGACGAACCCGGCGTCCGCCAGCTCCTGAAGCTTGAGCGGCCGCGGCACGATGGGGTAGGTTCCCGCGTCCACCTGTACTTCAAGGATCGCCTCGGCCAGGTCCTCCTTGGAGGAGAAGTGGAAGTAGAACGCCCCTTTGGTCAGCCCGGCCCGTGTGTAGACGTCAGAGATGGTCGCGCCGTCATATCCCCGCTCGGCGAAGACCGCCCCCGCCGCCTTGAGAATCAACTCGCGAGTCCTGACCGCACGTTCCTGCTGGGCCACCTGCACCATCTCCTCAGCGCACTGAAATCTTGAGACCATACCGCTAAGCACGTATCTTTCCCCAAGGGGGGATTGATGGCCCTTCCATGCCATGAGGAGGAGCCATGAACCGGACACCCGTGACCGACTGCCGACAGCCCACCGATCTCCTGCGGGGGTCCGGAGCCGAGGAGCCTGCCGACTCCGGGCCGACCGCAACGGTACCCAGAGAGCTGGTGCACCGGGCCCGCGCCGACGACGTTCTACTGACCGGCTGGAAGAGCCTGGGCGACGAACGCTTCTCCGTGACGGCGAACTGGCCGTACACCCATGAGTTCTACAACCCCGTGCACGGCAGACACGACCCCGTGCTGATCGTCGAGACGCTGCGCCAGGCCGCGATCCTGCTGTGCCACGCGGAATTCGCCGTCCCGCTCGAACACCACTTCCTCATGGGAGATCTCCACTACACCTCCCACCCCAAGCACCTCGAGGTGGCCGGCCCCCCGGCCGAGTTAACCCTGGACGTGGTCTGCTCCGACATACGACGTCGTGGTGACCGACTGTCAGCCACGAACTTCCGAATGACGGTCCGTAACGGCGCCCATACGGTGGCCACGGGCGGCGGCCACCTCACCATCTCCACCCCGCAGGCCTACCGACGGCTGCGGGGAGCGTCGTTCCCCCGCGAGTCGGCGGCGCCGACGATACCCGTCCTGCCTCAGCTCGTCGGGCGGACGGATCTGGCCCACGTCGTGCTGGCACCCACCCCCGCGCCGGGGCGCTGGCAGCTGCGCGCCGACGACAGGAACGCCACCCTGTTCGGCCGGGCGGTCGACCACTATCCGGGCATGATCCTGGTGGAGGCCGCGCACCAGGCCGCCACGGCCCTGCTCTCACCGGCACCCTTCTACCCCGCGTCGTTCACCATCGACTTCCACCGTTACGTGGAATTCGCCCCACCGTGCTGGATCGAAGCGCACACCGTCCCCACCATGGTCAGCGGCGCCACCTCGGTCCGGGTCACCGGCCACCAGGACGGCCAGCCCGTCTTCACCGCCTCGCTCACCGACGCGGGACAGTGATCCGGGTCACGGGTCCACGCGCCTCCGAGTCCGATCCATCTCACCTCTCTTGACGCCGGTTCGCACCGAGGTGCGGACCCAGGGAAGGAAGCCGGCATGACGCAGCCGACCGTACTGATCACCGGAGGTGCGGGATTCATCGGCCGACATGTGGTCCGGCGACTCCTCAGCACCGATCGCACCGCGCCCGACGTCTCCGTGCGGTTGCTGGTCCATGACCACGCGATCACGGTGCCGACCGGCGCACCGGCGGGGACCTTCCACGGCGACCTGCGCGATGCGGCCTCCCTTCGAGGCCTATGCGACGGGGTGGACACCCTCGTCCATCTCGCCGCACAGGTCGGCGGAGACATGGAGCGGTGCCGTGCCGTCAACGTCTGGGGCACGGAAGCGTTGCTGTCCGAGGCGGCCCGGGCCGGCGTCCAGCAAATCATCCACCTCAGCACGGCCGCGGTCTACGGCGACGGACCCCACCGGGGAGAGACGGAGACGATGCTCCGGGCCGCCCCGGTGTCGCCGACCAGCATCACGCGGCTCGCCGCGGAGGAGAGCGTGCTCTCGGCGGGCGGCCTCGTCCTGCGCCCGCACATGGTCTACGGGGAGGGGGACACCTGGGTGATCCCCTCCCTCGTGGCCATGCTGGGCCGCGTCCCGCATTGGGTGAACGGTGGCGACGCCCGGGTCTCCATGATCGCCGTCGACGATCTGGCCGACGCCATCGTGGCTCTGGCACTCCACGAGGCCCGCCTGCCATCGGGCCGGGTCCTGCACGCGAACCACCCCGCCCCGGTCCGGGTGCGGGACGTGATCACCACAGTGGCCCGAGCGTTGGACCTGCCGCTCCCACAGGGGAGCGTCTCGGACAGCCAGGCGCTCGACCTGCTCGGCGCCCCGAACGACCCCACCAGGGCGCGCAGGTTGTCGCTGCTCGCGGTCGACCACTGGTACGAGAGCTCGGCCCTGTGGAAGCTCACGGGTGCCGAGCCGGGACCGGGTTTCCCGGAGCGCTTCGCGTCGTACGCCACCTGGTACCGGGCCGCCGTGGCGGCCGCCGCAGCGGGCACGGCCGCTCGGTCGGCCAGCTGAGGCGTCAGACCGGGGCGGTCCGACGGTCCAGCAGGACCAGCAGGTCTCGATGTCCGTTGGAGATGAACGACTGCTGCGGCTCGGCATGCCGACCGGGCTGGGCGAGAGCCAGATCCGGGAAACGCGCGAACAGCGAGCGAAGGGCGATCGACGCCTCCACCCGGGCCAGCGGCGCGCCCAGGCAGTAGTGGACGCCGTAGCCGAAGGACAGGTGGTCCCGGCGGCCAGGCCTGGTGATGTCGAAGCGATCCGCAGTGTCACCGTGTCGCACCGGGTCCCGTCCCGCCGCGGCGTAGGAGATCATGATCGCGTCGCCTTTCGGGATCACGACATCGCCGAGATCGATGTCCTCGACGGCGTAGCGCAGGATCGAGTGAGCGCCCGGGGCTTCGTAGCGCAGCGTCTCCTCGATCACGTCGTCCCAGTCGGCCTCCCCGCGCTCTACGAGGCGGAGCTGCTCGGGGTGGCGCAGCAACGCGTGGACGGCGTGGTCGAGCAGGTTGACGGTGGTCTCGTATCCGGCCGTGAACAACAGGATGAGATTGTCCACCAGTTCCTTCTCGCTGAGGCGCGCACCGTCCTCGTCCCGCACCGCGATCAGGTCGCAGGTGAGGTCGTCACCTGGGCTCTCGCGCTTGTGTGCGAGGACCTCCGACATGGTGGCGTACAGGGCGTAGCCGTTGGCCTGTGCCTCCTCCGCGGACGCAGACGTACGGAAGAAGCCCTTGATGATCCCGTGGAGATCGGCGCGGTGCTCCTGGGGAATGCCGAAGAGCTCGCACATCACCTGGTTTGGCAGCGGATGCGCGAATCTCTCGCGCAGATCCAGCGGTTGCCCCGGTGGCTCGGCGGCCAGGGCGTCGAGGAGTTCGTCGGCGATCTGCTGGATACGCGGGCGGAGAGCGGCGACACGGCGCTGGGTGAAGGCTGTGGCAACCGGCTTTCGCAGACGGGTGTGGTCGGGGCCGTAGGCCGTCACCATGTTCTGGACGGACACCCATATGGCCAGGGGCCAGTCCTGGGATATGTCGCCGTTGATCCAGGCAGGCCAGTGCTGGTAGGCGTCCTTGGACACCCGCGGATCCAGGAGGAGACTGCGGATCAGGTCGCCGTCAGTGACCGACCAGGCCGTCACTCCGCCCGGGAGTTCCACCTGCGTTGCCGGTCCTCGGCTGCGTATCCGGGCGATCTCGCCATGGATGTCGCGCCCGCTGGCGTCGATGACAAAGGGGCACGCCCCGCTACGGTCCATCGGTCATCTCCAGGTCTCGCCGGGTCGGTCCCATCCGCCCGGGCAAGCAAACTCTGCCGGAGCGGATGGACTCCGGCACCATAGATTCGGGTTTGTGGGGAGGGCCGGAGTTCCATCCCCGTGCTGCACGACGGGTGGGGGGTGGAACGCCGGCCGGTCCATCGGAGGGCGGGGGTCTACCGGCTGACTGCCGCACCCGCCGCCCGGCGCCGGGACGAGGCGCGCAGCGCGGCGGCGAGCGTGAGCAGCATGGTGAGGACGGAGATGCCGGTGACGACATAGAGGCCGGAGTGGTAGCCGGACAGCGTCGCCGATGCTCCCTCCGCCTCTCCATCAGCCGACATGGTGGCGGTGACGATCGCGAGGACGATCGCCGCGCCCACCTGGTATCCCGTCTGGAGCACACCAGCCGCAAGGCCCTGCTCGGAGTCGTCCACGCCGGTGGTCGCCTGAACGTTGGCGGCGGGGAAGGAGAAGGGGAACGCCACGCCGATGAGCAGGATGCTCGGCAGGATCACCCAGAGGTACGAGGACGTCTCGTCGATGCGCAGGAAGAGCACGTACGAGGCGGTGTAGGCGACGAAGCCAGCGAAGATCATCCACTGGATACCGAACCGCGCGATCAGCTTTCCGGCCCGGGGAGCGATCGTCATGATGAGCAGACCGATGGGCAGGAAGGCCAGGGCCATCTTCATCGGCGACCAGTCACGCAGCGACTGGAGGTAGAGGCCGCCGATGAACTGGAAGCTCATGTAGGTGCCGAGGATCGCCGCGGCAACCAGGCTCGCTCCCACCAGGGCACGGTTGCGCAGCAGGCCCAGACGCAGCAGGGGCTGAGCCGCCCGGCGCTCGACGGCCACGAAGACGGCGAGCAGAACCACCGCGGCGGCGAACGTTCCCAGGGGCCGAGGGGAGGTCCAGCCCGAGTTGGGCGCCTCGACGATGCTGTAGACGAGAAGCAGCATCGCGGCGGTGACGGTGACGGCACCGGCGACATCGAACTTGCTTCCGCTCTTGTCCGCCCGAGGGTCACGCGGTACCAGCGCCAGCGCACCGCCGAACGCGATGAGCGCCACGACCACCGGGAGCAGGAAGGTCCAGCGCCAGCTGATCTCGGTGAGCGCGCCGCCGACGATGACGCCGGTGGAGTAGCCGACCGCACCGCAGGCGGTGTAGATGCCGACCGCGCGGTTGCGCTGCGGGCCCTCGGCGAAGTTGGTGATGATGATGGACAGACTGGCCGGGGCGGTGAACGCGGCACCGATGCCCATGATGAACCGGGCGACGATCACGACTAGCCCGTCATTGGTCACGCCGCCGACGAGAGACCCCACGGCGAAGACGGCCACACCTAGCAGGAACATGCGGCGCCGGCCCAGCAGGTCCGCCATACGTCCGCCGAGCAGCAGGAAACCGCCGAATCCAAGGACGTAGGAACTGACGACCCATTGCACGGACTCGGTGCTCATTCCCAGGTCCGACTGGATCGGCGGAACCGCGATACCGACCATGATGTTGTCGAGGGCGTCCAGGAAGAATGCCGCACAGACGCTGACGAGCAGGCCCCACTCGCGGAATCCCCAGGACTTGGTTCCGTCCGGTTTTCCTCCGCCTGTGGCTACTGCGTCGACTTCTACTTCGCTGGAAGTTGCCATTAACTGTCCTCATCTAGTCAATTGCCGGTCATTTACTGCTTCCGATGCCGGCGGCGCGGTCGATGAGCGGAGCTGCGCCCCGTGTCATCGACCGCTGTTCACCGTGCCCGGGTTATCCCTTGAGCCCGAGGGGGAAGGGCGCCTGAGGCGTTCCGCCGAGGAGATGTGCTCCCGCCGACTGCACGATCTGCTCCTGGGCGAGGATGTGCTGGCACATGGTGTGCAGGTCGCGAAGCCAGCGGTCCAGCGGCGACGTCTGGTAGATCGAGGCCGTTCCGACGAGGTCGGAGAGCCTGGAGACGACCGACCGGGCCGTCCGGAAGGCGTTGACGCGGGCGAGTGCCGAGGAGACCTGCTGGTCCGGCGTCGGCTGCTTGCCTTCCTCCAGCCGGCTCCACAGCTCGTGCAACGTTCCGTAGACCGCGTAGCGGGCCGCGGAGAGTTCCATCTCGGCCTGGCCGATGGTCGTCTGCACCCGGTAACTGTCCGACCAGGGGGTGCCCGTGGCCCGCTCGACGCGATCGGCCGCCAGCTCACGTACGTGGTCCAGTGCGGCACGGGCGACGCCCAGCGGCACACCGGGCACATTGCCCAGGAAGGCGTCGGGGGCGGACAGCGGCCCGGATCCCCGCGGATTTGTGAAGTCGAACGAACGCTCTTCGGGAACGAACAGGTCGGTGGCCTGGTAGTCCATGCTGCCGCTGCCAGCCAGGCCGGTGGTGTGCCAGGTGTCCACCGTCTCGAAGTCCTCGCGGCGGGCCAGCATCAACCGCCAGTTCACCGGCGCGCCGCCCGGACCGGGCTCGGGCTCGCCGTCGGAGTGGACGACACAGCCGCCGACGACCCAGTCGGCGTGCGTGACACCGCTGCCGAACGGCCAGCGGCCGTTGACGCGGTAGCCCCCAGGGACGCGGTCGGCACGACCGACCGGGAAGATCAGACCGGCGGTGATCGCGTCCGGGTTGGCGAGCATCTCCTTGACCACCAGCTCGTCCAGGTAGCCCGCGTAGATCCAGGTGTCCATGCCGATCATGGCGCACCAGCCGGCGGCGGAGTCACCGTAGGAGAGCGCCTCGATCACTTCGGTCTGCTGCGCGAAGGTGAGTTCCGGGCCTCCCCATTCCTTCGGCATTCCGATGCGGAAAACGCCCGTGTCACGCACCAGTTGGACGACGTCATCCGGAAGGCGCCTGGTTCGCGCGATCTCCTCGGAGCGCTCGCGCAGCAACGGGGCAGCAGCCCGCGCCCGCGCCAGAATCTCCTCCGCGGAGACAGGGGCCTGTTCGGCGCCCACAGCGGGACTCAGAGTCTCCGTAACCGTCATTGAAACCCCTCCTGTACCTGCGTGCTCGTCATTCGTTTCAGGCGCGATGAAAGACCGCCGTCCGCACCTGCCGCCGTACGGGCGAAGCCCACGCGGCGGAACGGGGGACGGGCCGGCCGATCCTGCGCCGCCCCCACGCTAGGGACGGCGACCTCTCGCCTCTCGTGTGAACGCGCACGCGATTTGGTACGTCCGCACACGCCGATCATCTAACCAGCGAAACTTACTTTAGGGGTTAAGCACCCCTCTTGCAACCGGTCACGTAAGCTTGAGGGGTTAGAACCTGATCGGATGGAGGATGGTGGATGACCGAGGCCGACCCGCGTCCGTTCGTCGGCGAACCTCTCGCCCTCGACCTGCTGAACACCCTCTGGCTGGAACACGGCCGGCAGGAGGACCTGCTGGACTCGCCGACCGGTCTGCGCGTATGGCTGGCCGGCCATGGGCTGGCGGACCGCTTCCCCGCTGACGGCGCGTCACTGAAGGCGGTCCTCGCCGCACGCGAGGCACTGGCCGCCGCTGTCACCGCGCCGGGCTCCCCCAGCGCGGCCCGGAAGGTCGACGAGATCCTGGGGCACGGCCGTATCAGGCCCACCCTGACCGCCGAAGGGCCCGGTGAGACCACCGAGTTCGAGGATCCCGCCTGGAGCGCGGCGTGGACGGCCGCCCACGACTACCTGCACCTGCTCGCCACGGCTCCCGACCGGATCCGCCTCTGCGACCAGCCGGACTGCATCAGGTACTTCCTCGACACATCCCGCAACGGCACCCGTCGCTGGTGTTCGATGGCGCTGTGCGGCAACCGCGCCAAGGCGGCACGGCATTACGCGAGGACCCGCCCCGCCCGTGACTGAACGGCCGACGGCACCTGCACCCACGGGCGACGGCGCAGGCCGGAACACACTCATGGCAAAGGAGCATCCATGAATCCGCGCATCCGCCACCGCACCGTCAGCGTGCGGGGGCTCGACGTCTTCTACCGCGAGGCCGGCTCCGCCGACGCCCCGGTCCTGCTCCTGCTGCACGGCTTTCCGGCGAGTTCCCGCTCGTTCCGCGACCTCATGAGCCGCCTGGCCGGGAGCTACCGGGTCATCGCGCCGGACCACATCGGTTTCGGTCACTCCGCACGACCGTCCACCGACGACTTCGACTACAGCTTCGCCAACCTGGCCGCGGTCACGCGTGACTTCACGGAACAGCTCGGGCTGTCGCGCTTCGCCCTCTACGTCCACGACTACGGTGCGCCGATCGGCTGGCGGGTGGCCACGGCCCACCCCGAACGCGTCACCGCGATCGTCACGCAGAACGGCAACGCCTACTGGGAAGGCCTGGTCGCGGATTTCTGGGCACCCGTCCACGCGTACATCGCCGACCCGAACCCCACGACCGAGGCGCCCATACGCCAGGCCCTGACTCCGGATGCGATCCGGTGGCAGTACACCCACGGAGTGTCCGACGAGAGCCTGCTGGACCCGGACGCCTGGCATCTCGACTCGGCCTTGTTGCAGCGCCCCGGCACCACCGCGATCCAGCTCCGGCTCATCCGTGACTACGGCGACAACCTGGGGGCGTATCCGGTCTTCCAGGAGTACTTCCACAGCAGCCAGGTTCCGCTGCTCGCCATCTGGGGAGCCTACGACGAGATCTTCGGCCCCGAGGGCGCCCGGGCGTTCCGGCGCGACCTGCCCGGGGCTGAGGTCCATCTGTTGCCCACCGGGCACTTCGCCCTGGAGACGCACTGCGCCGAGATAGCCGATCTGGTCACGGAGTTCCTCGGCCGCAAGCTCCCGGCAGCCGCTCCTGTCCCGGCCGAACATGGTCCGTCGGCCGGCCGCTGAAGCGGCCCGCAGCCCCACGACCTGAAGGCAACAGGCTCTCAGCTTGTGATTTAACTCGTAGGAGCCTTCGGTGCTTGGCTCGCATACTGGTCCGATGAGTCCGATTTCCTCGCACCATCGGTTCCGGGACCCACGCAGCACGAAGTATGACTTCCTCACGTCTGTCCTCGTGCGCTGCCCCGGATGCGAGAAGGTCGCACAGGTCGGGACAGCACCAGACCCAACCGGAGGGCACGACCAGGGCCTCTTCGCACCAAGGCGTCTCATCTGCCGAAGCTGCGGGACGGCGAAGGAATGGAGCCGCGGATGTGTGGCCTTGCACCGGGACCCGTGCGAGCCAGCCACGGACCCGTACTTCGACGTCCGTCTGTGGCTGCAGACCGAGACCCGGCACGGGTGGGTATGGGCCTACAACCTGGAACACCTGGACTTGATCAGACGATTCGTGCAGGCGTCGCTGCGTGAAGGGATTCCCTGGCACGACCACGGCCGCAAGATGACCGTCGTGGCCCGCCTGCCCGCCTGGATGCAGCAAGCCAAGAACCGCGACGAGGTGCTGCGGGCCATCGCTCGCATCCATGCCTCACTGCTCCGCACCTGATCCAGGAACACTGAGCTTGACGCTTAACCTCGCTGCTGTTCGTGTTCCCTGATCGTTTCGGCGCGCTTCACGGTCTTGCCGACGTCCTGGATACGGGCTTTGTGCTGGTTGCGGCTGCCGGGCGGACGTCCAGGGCCTGGCCTGCCCGGTTTGGGCGCGGCTGTGGGACGGGCCGCCTTCCGGCGGAGGTTGCGAAACCCTCGCCGGACGCGGGCCGGGGACAGCCGTTCGGTCTTGACGGGGCGTTCCCAGGGGTGGCGTAGGTCCTCGGCGAGGGGGCGGGCGAGGCGGAGCTGGGTGTGCGCGGCGATGACCAGCCAGGTCCACAGGTCGGCCGCGGCGGGGTGGCGGATGCGTGGTGCGGTCCAGCCGAGCGCCTGCTTGATCATTCTGAAGGTGTGCTCGATGTCGAACCTGCGCAGGAACGTCCGCCACCACAGGTTGACGGTGGCCGGGGTGGAGCCGGTGGCCGAGCACCACAGCCACACCGGCTTGGGGGTGGCCTCGCCGGGCAGGCGTTCCACGGTGAGACGGATCAACGTGCCGTGCAGCAGCGGGAGTTCTTCTGCGGCGTGCTCCAGCCAGGGGCCGCGGTGGGTGAGGCGGGGGTGCATGCGGTCCCAGGCCATCGCCTCCGCTTTTCCGTAGCGGGTGGTGTCCGTCATCGTGGTGACCTCGGGTGCGTGCCAGGATTCCGGTTTGGCGAAGGTCAGCACGCCGCCGTGTTTGCGCGGCCGCCCGCCCCGGGGGCCGGAGCGGGCGGGGCCCGCGTCGCGGAGCATGACGCGATCCGAGCGCAGGCGCCCGGCCAGGATCACGGGCAGGTCGGCCAGGGCGTGGGAGAGGTAGGCGCTGTCGTAGCCGGCGTCCATCACGATCAGCATGTCGGGGTCGCCGCTGTTCCAGTGGCCTGCGGCCATGATGCGGGTGACGACTTCGCGCAGCTGGGCGGCGGTGACCGTGGTGGCGTCGTCGGCCGGGCCCAGACGGACGGCGTCCAGCAGGGCGCACCAGGAGGTGCGGCCCGATTCGAGGGCCGCGACGAACGAGTAGGGCCAGCCGGGGATCAGCTGGTCGCAGCTGCGGTCGGCGCGGCGGCCGTGGACGTGGCAGAAAAGCCGGTCAGGGCTGGTGTTCGCGTCGGGACGCAGCCAGTTGGAGACGTCCACCGCCAACGCGATACGGCCGTCGGCGATGCGGGGCAGCGGGAGGTCGGCCAGCGCCCGGCGCATGCGGACCGGTTCGCACCAGCCCTTGTCCAGAGCCGCGTACAGTGCGCCGTGCCCGCGCCGCATCTCATGCGCGAGGGAAAGCTCGACTAGTGTCCTGACCGGGCCGTCGGTGCACAGCACCGCGTCGGTCAGCTCGAAGAGCACGTCCGCGCGGGCGTACAGGCTCTCGTAGAACTCAACCCGAAAGCGGGACAAGACGTCCAACGCCTCGCTTGCGGGCGGGGCGGCAGGGAAACTCATGAGCAGCGGCCGTTCTCTCGTGCTTCGTGACTCGACATCTCGAAGCGTGGAGAACGGCCGCCCCCGCTGTCCCGGGAAGAACCGCAGATCAGCAGGTCGGGTGACCTGCCAGGTTAAACGTCAAGCTCAGCGCCGGAGTTGTTCCCCGGTTTCTTCGGCGAACACGCAAGAGGCGACGTCCCCGGGCAGATGTACCGGCTCACCGCCGTTGCCGACCAGCACTCCCGGCGGTGCCGCCGTCACGTTCACCACCGTGCCCGGTTCCACTCCGGCCCGCCGCAGCGAGTGCATCAGCCACGGGTCGCTCTGCAGGGTTTCGCCGATGCGGCGTACGACAACGGTCCTGCCGTCCGCGCCCGGGTCGGTCAGGCACAGCAGCCCTCCGCCCAGGGACGCATCGGCCCCGGACAGCCCGCCCAGTTCGTCCAGGCCCGGGATCGGATTGCCGTACGGCGACTCGGTCGGGTGGCGCAGCAGTTCGAGAATACGGCGCTCGACCCCCTCGGTGATCACATGCTCCCAGCGGCAGGCCTCTACGTGCACACGCTCCCACTCCAGGCCGATGACATCGACGAGCAGGCACTCCGCCAGACGGTGCCTGCGCATCACGCGCGTCGCCAGTCGGCGCCCCTCCGCGGTCAGCTCCAGACGACGGTCACCGGCGACCCGGACCAGGCCGTCGCGCGCCATCCGCGCCACGGTCTGGCTGACCGTCGGCCCGCTCCGGCCCAGCCGCTCGGCGATCCGGGCGCGCAGGGGCGGTACGCCCTCCTCCTCGAACTCGAAGATGGTGCGGAGATACATCTCCGTGGGGTCGATCAGCTCGGACATCGCGGGCATGCGCCATCTCTCCCCTGTGTCGGCCGGTGGTGCCGGGAGCCTCCCCGACACCACCACCTACGGCTCTCCCGCGCCATACGGGTCAGGAGCGCGGTCCTGATGCCTCGGCGCGGTCGGCACCACGTGACGATTCGAACCGCTCCCGCATCTGCACCCTGCGGAGCTTGCCGATGCCGGTCTTGGGAACGTCCTCCTTCGTGACCGGCACGACGTGCGCGAGGTCGACCCCGAATGCGTCCGCCACCTGGCCGCGGACCAGGGCTTCCGCCTCGGAGACGTCCACTCCGTCGCGCGGGTGGAAGAAGACCGCGAGCTCTTCGCCCTCTCCGCCCTCCGCGCTCACCGGGCAGGCCACGGTGTAGGACGGCACGACGAAGTCGAGCTCCTCCACCCTGGCTTCGATCTCGTGGCCGTGGTACGTCACGCCGTCGAGCTGAATGACGTCATCCGCCCGCCCGGTCACCGTGAGGATTCCGTTCTGGACGTAGGCGAGATCACCGGCCTTGAACCAGCCGTCGGCGGTGAACGACTGCCGGTTCTGGTCGGCGTTCTGGTAGTAACCGGAGGTCACTGTGGCACCGGTGACCTGCAGCCGACCGGTGACACCGACGGGCACGAGCTCGTTGCGCTCATCGACCACGCGCAGGGAGGTACCCGGTTGCGGCCGCCCCACGGGGACGTAACGTTCGTCCCCGGCATTGACGGCGGAGAACTCGCAGTCGGCCACGCCGGCGGAGGTCTCCGACATGCCCCAGCCCGGGTACATGGCGTCCGGCGGAAGCCCGAAGGGGGCGAGCACCTCCAGAAAACGACGGACCACTCCGCTCCGGACGGCTTCGCCGCCATTCATGATGTAGCGCAGGCAGCTGAGGTCCCAGGACTGCTCTTTGAGCCGATCCGCCTGGTCGTTGATGAGTCCGAAGGCGAAGTTGGGTGCCCAGGTGGTGTCCGAACGGTGCCGGTCCATCGCGGCGATCCAGCGCAGCGGATCGCCGAGCACCCACTCGAACCGGGCGTGCACCTGGCGACAGCCGAGGTAGACGTCACGGGCATGAAACATGACCAGGCCGCCTACGTGATCCAGGGGCATCCAGTTGAAGGTACGCGTCCGGCTGCTCAGCCGGTTCACAAGGACAGTGGCCGCAGTACGGCTCAGCACGTTGCGATGGCTGAGCACCACGGCCTTCGGCACACCGGTACTGCCCGAGGTGAGCAGCCGCACGGCCGGATCGTCGGGGTCGGCCTGGTGCCATGCCCGGTCAGGTGCGTGCGAGAGCAGGTCCCGTGTGGTCCCCAGCCATGCGCCGTCCCAGCGCGGATCGGCGGTGACCGCCGACGCCACCTCCTGACCGGCTCCGGTGACGACCCTCGGCCTGCTGTAGCCGTTCCAGACCCGCCGCAGCAGTTCGGGGGCGGCCGCGCGCTGGTCGACGGTGGCGCCGGCGTTGAGGGGCATCGGGACGAAGCCGCCCAGGACGCACGCCCAGAAGGCGGCCAGCAGTTCCCTGTCCTCACCCACCTGGAGAATGATCGTTTCTCCGGGGCGGGCGCCCGCCGCGCGGATGCCGGCGAGCATGCGCGCGGCCTCGTCCAGCAGCTGCTGATATGTCATTGCGGTCTCGCTGCTGTCCGGCTGGATGAACCGGATTCTTTCCTCTGCGCCTGCGCTCCGCGCCGCCCGGACGAGCGCCTCGCCGAGATGGGCCACGTCCGGCGCGACAGCCGGCCCGCCGTCGAGAAGCGAGATGTCAGCGGTCGTCATACCGAGCTCGCCTCCTCGGCGGTCGCCACTATCACCAGCGGGCCACGCCCGTGGCCGGGTGCGTGCTCCTTCCGGAAACCGCCGTACTCGGCGGTTTCCTTCAGGCCGACGTCGGCCAGCAGTCCGCGCACCTCCGGCCCGGTGAGGACCGCCTGGTCGAAGAAGTTGTCGTACATGGCCACTTGGCCGTCTGCCTCGCGGACGAGAAGGGTTTCCTCGTTCCTCCAATTCGCCGCGTGCGGGTTGATCGACTGGCGGGCGAGCCGGGTGATGAGCACTCCGTCGCCGCGATGATGAGCCACCGTGTGCTGCTGGTAGCCCTCCACGAAGTTCAGCAAGTGGCCGAATTCCAGGACCACATGGCCGCCGGGCCGCAGCAGGCCCCGCATCTTCCGCAGAACGGGCCGCAGCTCTGCTCGCGCAAGGTAGTTCAGCGTCATGAAGATGCTGTAGACCAGATCGAACCGGTCATCGCAGGTGAACGTCTCGACCCGGTCATGCACATACTCGACGCCCTCGCCGCCGACCGTGCGCGCATACTCGATGAACGACGCACTCTGGTCCGCCCCCAGGCACGAGAAGCCTCGCGCACCGAGCTCCCGAAGGTTCGTACCAGTCCCGCAGCCGAGATCGAGCACGCGTCCGCCCGCCGGTGCGAGAGAGGCGAGGAATTCCGTTTCGGCGGCGATATCCCGAAAATCCCCGCGCATGATCTCGTAGTACTGTCCGGGAAATTCGAAGCTAGTCAATGCATTTCCTTCCCACGTGTCATGAACTATCCAAATCATGCACAGTGCACCGCGCGTCAGCCACTGAGAGCCCCTCGCTGCTTTCTGAATTCCCGAGGCGTGACGCCGTACCGATCCCTGAAAAGGCGACTGAAGTGTGAAGCTCCGTAAAAACCCGATCGTTCACCGATCGCCGCGATGGAGAGGTGATCGAACCTGGGCTCGGCCAGCTCGGACCGGCAGCGAGCCAGCCTTTCGTCCCGGATCCATCGCGCCGGGCTGGTGTTGTACTCGCGGAATATCTTCTGCAGGTAGCGCAGCGAGACGTTGTACTGGTGGGCCACAGTCATCGGGCAAAGATCGGGGTCGGCCAGCCGCTCGCGTATAAAGGCCTGGATGCTCAGCATCAAGGTAGGCCTGCCCACGCTCGCCTCTTCGGTCAACGAGCGCAGCCGCTCCATGAAAAGCGCGGCAGCCAAGCCTGCCACGCTGCCGCCCAGGAGGTCGATCCCCGTGTCGACATACTCGCCATGCTGTTCGAGACCGACGAGCAGGTCGCACATCAGCGCCCCAAGGCCGTGTGATCCGTCCCACAGGTTCGCCGTGAGCATCTCGGTGTCCTTTGCCGTGAGCCCCAACAGGCGGCGCGGCAGCATGAGGATTACCGCACGGAACGGTTCCGGCATGATGACTTTGTAAGGCCGTGAACTGTCGTAGCAGACAAGCTGCGCCCCACGGGCCGCCGCATGTTTTCCGTCCTGGAAGACCAATATCTCGCCGACCAGCGGGCGGCACACGCTCAGATATCCGTCGGCATTGAAATCGAGCAGCCTGCCGGGCCGGATCATCTCGCGCGGACCGCCCTCCACAAGAAGGGCCCGCACTTCTCCGAACCGATTGCTTACCGTAGTTCCCTGGGGCTCTTCGTCGCAGTCTCGGACAATTTGCACACAGTCATGGGACTGCGCGAGTGCGTTGAAGCGGATAATGGCATCTCTATCAGCCCGAACACCGACACGCATCATCGACCAAACCCCCGCCTGTCGAGAACTCAGGGGCTTTCCGCGGCCGCGTCATTGCAGCCGCCACACCCACTATGGGTGGCGATGTCCCCCTGCATCCGTGAACTGCACCATTGGAACATACCCGGGTGCTGGTTTCCTAGGGGGCAAGAGAAGCGCAGTGGCGCCCACGGCACCCGAAGCGCCGCTCGCACCTGGCACTGTCTGCGCCGACCTGCGGCACAGCCACCGCATCGATCCGATCGATCGCGCCATCAAGAGGACGCAACTCAGCCATGGCTCGTGCGCGATTCGTCAATCAGGGTTGCTCCGCACTCATTAGCGTCTCGACCGCCGTCCGGCGTCTCGGGCGGAAGTGTCACTCACCTGCGAGAGAGGACCAGGCACGTGGCGACAAGAGTCGGTATCAACGGGTTTGACCGTATCGGGCGAAGCTTCCTCCGCGCCGCGCTCGCACGGGACGCCGATCTCGGGGTGGTCGGCGTCAACGACCTCACCGACGCCCGCACCTTGGGCACCTGCTTGCGTACGACAGCACGGCCGGCCGGTTGAACCGCGCGGTGCTTGCGATGGACAACGCGATCAGTGTCGACGGACGCCTCATCCGCGTCACCGCCGAGCGGGATCCGGCCGTCATCGGCTGGAGCGAGTTGGAGGTGGACGTCGTCATCGAGGCGACGGGCGTGTTCACCGACGGGGAGAGGGCGAAAGCACACCTGCGTGGCAGTGCGCGGAAGGTCATCATCAGTGCCCCGGCTCGGAACAAGGACCTGACCATCGCCTTCGGCATCAACGACCACCTGTACGACTCCGACCGCCATGACATCGTTTCGAACGCCTCGTGCACCACCAACTGCCTCGCGCCCACGGCTGACGTACTGGACCGGACCATTGGCATCGAACACGCCCTCATGACGACGGTGCACGCCTACACCCAGGACCAGAACCTGCAGGACGCCCCCCATCGTGATCTGCGTCGCGCCCGGGCCGCCGCCACGAACACCATCCCCACACGACCGGAGCGGCGAAGGCCATCGGTCGCGTCCTGCCTCAACAGACCGGCAAACCGGACGGATTCGCCCTACGCGTTCCCGTGGCGGCCGGCTCGGTGACCGATTGACGGTCACGACCAGCCGACCCACTTCGGTCAAGGAGGTCAACCAGCTCTTCGCCGAAGCCGCGCAGAGCCGACTGGCGAACATCTTCAGATACACGGAGGACCCCATCGTGTCCGGCGGCATCGTCTCTGATCCGGCCTCGTGCGTCTTCGACGCGGCACTCACCAAGGTGATCGGCAAGGGACGGCAGGTGAAAGTCGTCGGCTGGTACGACAACGAATGGGGCTTCGCCAACCGCCTCGTCGACACGGCTCTCTTGCTCGGCGCCCGCCGATAGCGAGCTGGGCGCCGGGGAAGTTACCGAACATGAGGAGATCAGTGTGATCAAGACGCCCTATCACGAGGGTGAACAGGCCGTGCAGAGGAGGGCGGGCGAAGGACACGCGGGCTGGGGTTCTCCCATGTTCGGCGATGTGATCGAGCCGGCATTCGCCCATTTCCTGAGGCAGCAACGCATACTCATCCTCGGCTCCACCGACGCCGAGGGCGCCGTGTGGGCCTCCGCCCTCACCGGAGACATCGGCTTTGCCGACCCGGTCGGCCGGCACGATCTCGTGGTCGCTGCCGTACCGGCCCCGGACGACCCACTTGAGCACGCCTTCGAGGCCGAACGCGCTGTTGGCATGCTCGCGATCGAACCGCCTACCATGCGCCGCATCAGACTGAACGGAGTGGCGCAGGAGCGAGAGGGTGCTCTCCATATCCACGTCGAGCAGGCCCTGGGGAACTGCCCCAAATACATTCAGCAGCGCGTTCTTCTAGACGACGCCGACTCCTCGGATCCCGGCCGGGCTACCGCCGAGACCCGTACGGACCTCAGCCGGGAACAGCAGCGATGGATCTCAGAGGCAGACACGTTCTTCATCGCCAGCCACTCCCCGGGCCATGGGGCCGATGCCTCACACCGCGGCGGCGAACCAGGCTTCGTGACCGTCGGTCCGCGCCGACTCTCGTGGCCGGACTACGTCGGGAACTCCTTCTACATGACGTTGGGGAACATTCACCTCAACCCGTCCTGCGGGCTGCTCTTCCTGGATTGGGAACACGGCCATACGTTGCAGCTGACCGGCCAGGCCCGGATCGACTGGGACCCACAGCGCAGCGCGAAGCTGCCGGGTGCTCTGAGGCTCGTCGAGTTCGACGTCGAGCATGTGGTCGAGATCCACCATGCGACGGCCCTTCGCTGGACCTTGGCTGCGCCGTCCCCGTTCAACCCTCCACTCGGCCAGGACTTCCCCGCTCCCTGACCCTGACACGTCGACGCACAGGAGCCCTGCCAGGCAACCCGGCCACCTCACATCAGCCCCACCGCCCGGGTCGGCCGGACCGGTACGGCAACCAGGTCGACTACGCCCTGCCTGTACCCGGTGGCGCCGTTCGGAGCCACCACGCCTTCGAAGGAAGCCAGCCCGAAGTCGTTCTTGAAGTGCACCTTGATCTCTGCCATGTCCAGCCCTCCCCTTTGAGTTCCGACTCCGGGGCGGGCACATCTGACAGCACCAAACGGGACATTTCATTTTCGCGGGACATGCACGGGACAGCATGCCTAACGACCCGCCAGATTGAATCGCCCCGGGTTTGATGGAGACATCGAAGACCCGGAAGGATGCCGATCATGGCTGCTCCCCGTAAGTACCCCGACGAACTGCGCGAGCGTGCAACGCGGTTGGCGATCGAGGCCCGCAAGGATCCGGCCGGCCGGGCTGGTGCGATCAAGCGGATCGCCGACCAGTTGGCCGTGCATCCCGAGGCTCTGCGCGGCTGGGTCAAGCGGGCCGAGACCGACGAGGGCATCGTGCCTGGCACCACCAGCACCGATGCCGCCAGGATCGTGGAGCTGGAGCGGGAGGTGAAGGAACTGCGGCGGGCGAACGCGATATTGAAGTCCGCCTCGGCTTTCTTCGCAGCGGAGCTGGACCGTCCACTGCGATGAAGGTCGCCTACATCGACCAGTACAAGGAGACGTTCGGCGTCCAGCCGATCTGCGACGTCCTCGCCGAGACGGACGCGCCTATCGCGCCGAGCACCTACTACGCCGCCCGCACCCGCCCGCCCTCGGCCCGCAGCCTGCGAGACGAGCACCTCACCAAGGAGATCCGCCGGATCCACCAGGCCAACTACAGCGTCTACGGGGCCCGCAAGGTCCACGCCGCCCTCCTGCGCGAGGGGTTCCAGGTGGCCCGCTGCACGGTCGAGCGCCTCATGCGCGCGGCCGGTCTGCGCGGGGTGATCCGGGCCAAGAGCCCACGCACCACCCGCCCCGCACCCGAGACCGACCGGCCCACCGACCTGGTCGAGCGGCAGTTCACCGCGAGTGCGCCGAACCAGCTGTGGGTCGCGGACATCACCTACATCAGGACCTTCTCCGGCTGGGTCTACGCCGCCATCTCCGGCTGGGTCTACGCCGCCTTCGTCATCGACGTCTTCTCCCGCATGGTCGTCGGCTGGCAGGTCGCCACCTCTCTCTACACCGACCTCGCCCTCGACGCGCTGGAGATGGCGATCTGGCGCCGCCGGCACACCGGCGCCGACCTCACCGGCCTCACACACCACTCGGACCGCGGAGTCCAATACCGGGCCCTGCGCTACACCGAACGTCTCGAACACGAGGCAGCCGTGGCCTCCGTCGGCTCCAAGGGCGACTCGTACGACAACGCCCTGGCCGAGGCGTTCAACAGCCTGTTCAAGGCCGAGCTGATCCGCAATAAGGGACCGTGGACCGGCATCAACGACATCGAAGTCGCGGTCGCCGAGTACATCGACTGGTTCAACCAGCGCCGCCTCCACGGCGAGCTCGGCCACGTCACCCCTGCCGAGCGCGAGGCCGCCTACCACCTCGCGGCCGAACCTCCTGCGTCACTCCAGAAAACCAGCTAACGCAGTCTCCACGAAACCCGGGGCGGTTCAGAAGAACGTCCTCGACCGCCGTGTCTGGGCCACCCGCGAAGAACTGCGGATCGCGATCGTGACCTGGATCGAGCGGACCTACCACCGGCGACGCAGACAAGCCTCGCTCGGTCGGCTGACCGCCATCGAATTCGAGACCGTCATGACCACAACGGCCCTCCATGCCGCGTGACCGCACCTGTCACCCGAACCTGCATCAGACCCAAGTCACCAGGCCTCCATCGGTGCTTGCCTGCGCGGACAGGGTGCGGGCGCGGTGTTCCTCCGTCGCCTCCGGCCTCCACCGGCCGTGCAGGTAGTCGGCGGTCAAGTCGTCGGCAAGGCGCTGTAGTTCATCCGTCAGGCACTGAGGCCGGCGAGCCGATCCCGGGCACTATCGCCGGCCTCGAGCTGCGCCAGTACACCGACGAAGTCGAGCATGTGCGCGTCCTGTAGAAGCTGTCCCAAATCCACTCTGAGTGACGGGAGTTGGGGGCACGGTCTGCTTCGAACACCAGGGAGTCGGGTGTGGGGGCGCCGCGCGGCGCCCATGAGTGCCCCCAGGAAAGCGCCTCGCCATCAGCACGCGTTCGCTGTTGAACTCCGCCAAGCCCTATGTGAAAATGATAATCATTTTTGCAACGCCGGGAAGGTTGACGTAGTGGATCCGTACGAACGCTCCGCCGAGTACCTGGACCTGATGATGGCCGGGGCCTGGCAGTCCCTTGCCCCGGCGCTGGCCGGGCTGCTCCGCGAAGTTGAGGCGGAGGCCGGGACGGTGGTGGATCTCGGGGCCGGTACGGGTCGCGGCGTCGCGGCCATCTGCGCCGCGCTGCCGGGCGATGGGCCCGTACTCGCGGTCGAGCCCTCCGCCGCCATGCGCGCGGTGCTCCTCGCCCGTGTCCATGACGCCCCCGAACTCCGAGGCCGGGTCACGGTGTTGGCGGAGGATGCCGCACGCGCACCTCTCCCGGACGGTCTGCGAGCGATCGTCGCACTGAACATGCTGGGCCACCTGTCTCCGGCCGAGCGACGGGCCCTGTGGGTGAGCGCCGCGCAGCGACTCGCCCCCGGCGGCGCCCTCATCGTCAATGTCAGCCCGCCCGTCCGGCCGGAGCGCGTTCCCCGCACCCGAATGGCTTCGGCGACCGTGGGCGCACAGCACTACGAGGGATGGGCGAGCGCGGAGCCCTCGGGCGAGGACGAGGTCACCTGGCGGATGGACTACCGCGTCCTGCGGGACGGTCTCCCGCTGTCGGAGGTCACGGTCGAATACCGCTGGTGGGTGGCGAGCGAGAGCGAACTGGCCGATGAGACCAGCGAAGCCGGGCTCGTCATGCGACCCGCCGGTGACCCCGAGCTCGGGCTCCAACTCCTCACGCGCCAGGGCGAGTAGCGCACGACGCCCCGGCACTCCACCATCGCCACCTGGTGCCTGGTGCCTGAGCTCGCCACGCCCCACCCCATGTCATCCACGGAACCAACGGAGCGGAGTCCGGATGAGCCAGTTCGTCCCTGCCGAAGACGTCCTCACGAGCACCATCGAGTGCATCGCCGAAGTACTCGGCACGCAGAGCGACTCGATCACGCTGAACACACCCCTGTCGGCCCTGGGCCTCGAGTCGTTCACCGCGGTGCGGCTGCGCCGACGGATCCGTGAGCGCACCGCCGCCGACCTTCCCCTCACGGCCTTCCTCGACGGCGCCACCGCCGAGGACATCGCGAAGCGGCTGGCCGCAGAGGTGCAGGCAGACGCGCCGGATGACACGAAAACCCCTGACGTGGCGGCGGTTTCGCAGCACGACGGTGCCCCGTTCCCTCTGACCCCCGTCCAGGCGTCCTACTTCGTCGGCAGGGAGGAAGGGCTGCCGCTCGGCGGCGTCGCCACCTTCTACTACTACGAATACGACCGCGTCGCCGAGGACCCCGTCACGGATCTCCAGCACCTGGAAGCAGCCTGGAACCGGCTGATCGAGCACCACCCGATGCTCCGCATGACCGTGGACGAACGAGGACAGCAGCGCGTCCTCGCCGATGTCGGGCCCTACCGGATCGGTGTCAGCGACCTCCGGGACGCCTCGCCGCACGACATGGACCGCGCGTTGTCACTCCTGCGCGACGAATGCTCCCACCAGGTGCGGCCGACCGGCACCTGGCCGTTGTTCGACCTCCACGCGGCTCTGCTGCCGGACGGCAGGACACGGCTCCACGTCGGCGTGGACGTACTCATCACGGATCTCGCGGGCTGGATGCTCCTGATGCGGCAGTGGGGACTGCTCGTCGCCGACCAGGCGGCGCAACTGTCCGCTCCCACCACAGACTTCGCACGCGTTCAGCGGGACCGTGCCACCGATCCGGAATGGGCCGCGCGGCGCGCACGTGACCGTGCCTACTGGTCCGATCGCGCGGCCGGTCTTCCTCCGGCCCCGCGGCTGCCCGTGCGGCGCGCCGCGGAGGACACCACGCCGCCCCGGTTCGTACGCAACGCCGCCACCCTCGACGCGTCCGCCTGGGCCGCGATCCGTGCCCGCGGCGCGGAGGCCGGGGTGACCCCGACCGCCACGCTGCTCGCCGCATTCGCCGTGGTGCTCGGCCGCTGGGGAGCCGGCGAGCGAATATGCCTCAACACCACGCTGTTCGACCGGCCCGAGACAACCACCGAGGCCGCTGACGTGGTGGGCGACTTCACCACCACGGCGCTCGTCGCGACACCACCCTTCACGCCTGACCGCTGGGAGGGTTTCGGCGGCTACGCCATGGAGGTCAACCGCCGCTTCTGGGAGGACCTGGACCACCGTTCCGTCTCCGGGGTCGAGGTGCTCAGGGACCTCACTTCCGGCCAGGGCTCCGACGCATCCCCCGCTCCCCGCTTTCCGGTGGTGTTCACCAGCGGGGTGGGCATCAGCGGTGACGCCGAGCCGCCCGCCGCGTGGATCGGCGAGGAGGTCTTCGGCATCTCCCAGACCCCGCAGGTCCTGCTGGACCACATCGTGTGGGACGAGGGCGGAAGGCTCCGCCTCGCCTGGGACTCCGTCGACGGGGCCTTCCCCGACGGATACGTACAGGCCCTGCTGGACGCCCATGTCCGGCTGCTGCGACAGCTGACGCAGAGCGCGGCGTGGCAGGACCCCGCGCTGGGCTGGGACCCGACCTTCCGTCCCGAGGAGCCGCTCGACGTCGTACCGTTCCCGGACGCCGGGCCGCTGTTGCACTCCCCCGTGCAGGACGCCGCGCACCGGTACGGCGAGCGGCCCGCCCTGTACGGGGCGTCCGGTGCCGTCACACACGGCCGACTCGCGGAGAACGCCGCCGCCACGGCCGCGCTCCTCACCGCCCATCAGGCGGGGCCCGGCGACCTCGTCGCCGTGGCCTGCGAGAAGGGCGTCGCGCAGATCACCGCCGTCCTCGGGGTCAGCGCTTCCGGGGCGGGCTATCTGCCGGTCGAGCCGAACTGGCCCGACGCCCGGATCGCCGCCGTCTGCGAACGGGCCGGTGTCCGGCACGCGTTGGCCGGCCGCGGGGTGAAGATCAGCTGGCCGCCCGGCGTCACGGTGCACCGGCTGACCGCCGCGGGCAGGCCCGCACGCGGGGCCGTCCCCGACCACGTGACGGAGCCGAAGACACCGAACCCGGACGACCTCGCCTACACGATCTTCACCTCCGGCTCCACGGGCGTCCCCAAGGGCGTGGAGATCCAGCACAGTGCGGCCCGGACCACCATCGACGACATCGTGGACCGGTTCGGCATCGACGCCGACGACCGCGTACTCGCCCTGTCGGCGCTCAGCTTCGACCTCTCCGTCTTCGACATCTACGGAGTCCTGGGCGCGGGCGGCTCCATGGTGCTCCCCGACCCGGCCCGGCAACGCGACCCGCAGCACTGGCTCGAACAGGCGGGACGTCATGGCGTCACCGTCTGGAACACCGCGCCCGCCGTCCTGGAGATGCTCGTCGAGTACGCGGAGCTGGAACCGGAAGCCGCCGCCGAGGCCCTGAGCTCCCTGCGCCTGGTGATGCTCTCCGGCGACTGGATCCCGCTGACCCTGCCCGAACGGCTGCGCGCGCTGGCGCCGCAGGCCGAGTTCATGAGCCTGGGCGGCGCCACCGAGGCGTCGATCTGGTCCATCACCTACCCCGTCCGGCACACCGACCCGAGCTGGCGCAGCATCCCGTACGGCCGGGCACTGCGCGGCCAGTCCTTCCACGTACTCGACGAACAGGGTGCTCCGAGCCCGGTCGGCGTGGCGGGTGAACTGTTCATCGGAGGCGACGGGCTGGCCCGCGGCTACACCGGCGACCCCGTCCAGACCGCCGAGCGGTTCGCCCCGCACCCGGTTCTCAGCCGCCGTCTCTACCGCACGGGCGACCTGGGCAGATGGCGGGTGGACGGGACCATCGAGTTCCTCGGCCGCGCCGACCGGCAGGTGAAGATCCGGGGACACCGGATCGAGCTGGGTGAGATCGAGGCGGTGCTCGGGCGGCATCCCGGAATCCGTCAGTGCGTGGTCTCCTCCGTACCGGGGCCCGACGGTCGG
Organism: Streptomyces sp. NPDC019531; assembly: GCF_044903305.1. Classification (NCBI taxonomy): domain Bacteria; kingdom Bacillati; phylum Actinomycetota; class Actinomycetes; order Kitasatosporales; family Streptomycetaceae; genus Streptomyces; species Streptomyces sp. NPDC019531. The sequence continues at coordinate 43,388 of NZ_JBJDQL010000048.1, forward strand.
CCCCGCCTGGTCGCCCATCTGTCGCCGAAGGGGACCGGACAGGCCCCGTCGGCGGAAGAGCTGGCGGGTGCGCTGCGCGAGCGGTTGCCCGAGTACATGATTCCCAGCCGGTTCGTCGTCCTGGAGCAGTTGCCGGTCACCGCGAACGGCAAGATCGACCATGCCGCGCTGGTGAATCCCTACCAGGAGCAGGATCTGCCGGGCGACGTCCCGCCCCCGGCCGCGGAGTCGCCGGTCGCCGTCGAACCGCGGTCCCTTGGCGACGTACGAGATGAGGAAACGGGTACGGAGTGGGCGGCCAGGGCGTTCGACGAGGCGGCCGCACTCGGTCTTGAGGCCGCGATCGTCCTCAGGCCCGGCGCGCTCGCCCCCGACCGGGCGCTGGAAGCAACCGCCCACTGGCTGCGCCGGGTCACGGAGCTGGCCGGGCCGGGCCGCCTCGAACCGCGGCTCTGTACGGGGGGACTGGCCGAGGTCGTCCACCGTCCCGCCTCCCCGGGCGACGCGGCGACCACCGGGCCGGTCCCGTCCTCAGGCACCACCGCTCCGGTCAGCAGGCCATTCCCGTCCTCGGACATCACCGCTCCGGTGCTCCCGTCCTCGCGCACCACCGCTGCGGTCACACCGACCGCACCCCACGCCGATCCCGAGCAGCACCGCGCCGTGCTCGATGAAGTCATATCCGTACTCGCCGATCTGACGGGAAGTCCGGTGCAGGCCGACAGCACGTTCGCGGCCCTCGGCGCGACCTCGCTCACTCTGGTCCTGGCTCATCGCAGGCTCCGTCAGAGCATCGCGCCCCGCCTGGAACTGGCCGACATGCTGGCGCACGCCGGCGTGGGCCAGCTGGCGGCCCGGATCAGTGAACTGCACCTGGCGGCGGGCGCTGTCGCGCCTCCGGGCGCCGGTGCCACTTCCCCCATCCCCCCGAACGCCGCTGCCACATCCCTCACTCCCCCGGACACCGGAGCCACCCCCGTACCCCAGCCACGCCGGGCCTCGCGGGTCGCCGCGCGTGCCCTTGCCCGGGAGACCGCCCGATGAACGCGCTGCCCACAGAACAGAGTTACGCGCCGGGAGCGTCGGACACGCGGAACGACGACCTGATCGCCGTCACCGCTCTCGACTGCCGCTTCCCCGGCGCCCCGGACACCGAAGCCTTCTGGGACCTGCTCGTGGCGGGGCGCAGCGGGCTGGCCCGGCACACCGAGGCGGAACTCGCCGAGGGCGGCGTACCGAACCGGCTGCGGCGCAATCCGGCGTATGTCCCGGTGAGCGGGGTCATCGACGGGCAGGACCTGTTCGACCCCGAGCCGTTCGGCCTCACCGACTCCGAGGCCGCCGTGATGGATCCCCAGCAGAGACTGTTCCTCGAAGGATGTTGGCGGGCCCTGGAGCGGGCCGGGCACGGTGGGGGCGCCGGGGCGGGTGCCGTCGGCGTCTTCGCCGGTTCCGCCCACAGCGACTATCTGACCCGCAACCTCGCCCGCCGGTACGCCGACTCCGCCGCCGACCCGGTCGGCAGCCTCCAGGCCGCCGTATCCGGCGTGGCCGACTATCTGCCGCTGCACGTCGCCCACCGGCTCGCCCTGACCGGACCGGCGCTCGCGGTGGGCACCGCGTGCTCCACCTCGCTCGTGGCGGTCCATCTGGCGGCGCAGTCCCTCCTCGCCGGCGAGTGCGACACCGCTCTCGCGGGCGGCTCCTCGCTGATCGTTCCGCAGGGCCGGGGCTATCTCCATGTGCCCGACGGGATCTTCTCGGTGGACGGGCGGGTGCGTACATTCTCGGCGGAGGGCACCGGGATCGTGCACAGCCAGGGGGTGGGCGTCGCCGTCCTGCGCCGCCTCGCGGACGCCCTGGCCGACGGCGATCCCGTCCTCGCCGTGCTGCACGGCTCCGCGGTGAACAACGACGGAGGTGACCGCACCGGCTTCACGGCGCCGTCGCCGCGCGGACAGGCCCGGGCGATCTCCGAAGCGCTCAGCGTCGCGGGCGTCACCCCGGACATGGTCGGCTACGTCGAGGCCCATGGCACGGCCACCCGTCTCGGTGACGTGGTCGAACTCGCCGCCCTGAAGAAGGTGTTCGGGACGAGCGGTCCCGCCTGGTGTGCCCTCGGCTCCGTCAAGAGCAACATCGGGCACGCCAACGCGGCGGCCGGTATCGCCGGTTTCGCCAAGACCGTGCTGGCGCTGCACCACGGCGTCCTTCCCGCCACGCTCGGTGCGCTGCCGCTGAACCCCGATCTGGGGCTGGAGAACTCCCCGTTCACCGTGGGCGACGAGGCCCGTGAATGGGCGGGCCCACGCCACGCGGGCGTCAGTTCGTTCGGCATCGGAGGCACCAACTGCCATGTGATCCTGGGCAGTTCACCCCAGCAAGCCCCTGCCCCTGTCGACAGCCGCCCCCAGCTGGTCCTGCTCTCCGCGCACCGGCCGGAGGCCCTGGAACGCCTGGCCGACGCCACGGCCACCGCCCTGGACCAGCCGGACACCGACGCGGCCGACGCGGCGTACACACTGCACACCGGCCGGAGCGACCTGCCCCACCGGACCGCGGCGGTACTCGACGGCACCACCCTCGCACTCGCCTCCGCACCCCGGCGCCCTGTCCCGCCGACCCGGCCCAGGATCGTTCTCGCGTTCCCCGGCGGTGGCGCCCAGTACCCGGGGATGGGACGCGAACTGCTGGAGGAAGAGCGGGAGTTCGCCCGTACGGTCGAGGAGTGCGCCGCGCTGTTCGACGCGCGGGACGACGGCAGGGGCCCCGGCCTTCGTACGCTCCTGGCCGCCGCCCCTTCGGACGAGCGGGCCGCGAGACTGCTGCGGGATCCTGTGTACGGGCTCCCGGCCCTGTTCACCGCCTCGCTCGCCACGGCGCGCACCCTGCGCTGCTGGGGCGTCGAGGCGGACGCGCTCGTCGGACACAGCCTCGGTGAGTACGCCGCCGCCGTCATGGCCGGGGCACTCCGGCTGAGCGATGCCGTGACCCTCGTCGACGTGCGCTCCCGCGGTATGTCCCGTACGGCGGGCGGCGGCGTGATGCTGAGCGTGGCGTTGCCCGAGGACGAGGTCACGAAGCTGACCGGCGATCATCCGGACCTGGATCTGGCGGCGGTGAACGCGCCGCGTTCCTGTGTGGTCTCCGGCCCCGTGGCGGCGGTGGCCGCCCTGGAGGACCGGCTGGCCGCCGACGGTGTCCACACCGCGCGGCTCCGCCTGGACGCGGCCGCGCACTCCCGCCTCGTCGACCCCGTGCTGCCGGAGCTCCGCGCGGCCGCCGAGTCGACCGTGCCCAGCGCCCCGGCGATATCGCTCGCCACGACACTCACCGGACAGCTGCTGCTCTCGCCGCCCGGGGCCGAGCACTGGGTGCCCCATCTGCGGTCCGTCGTCCGGTTCTCCGACGCCCTCACGACCGCGCTCGGCACGGGACCGGCCGTCGTCGTCCAGGTGGGTCCCGGCAGCGGCCTGTTGCAGCTCGTCCGTCAGCACGGCGCGGCGAACGTCGTCGCCACCCTGCCCACCTTTCCCGGTCGCGAGGACGACCGCGGCGCACGGGCGACCCTGCTCGCGGCCGCGGGTGAGCTGTGGACCCACGGCGTCCGGCTCGACGCCGACGCCCTGCACCGGCCGGGGCGGCGCCGTATCGCACTGCCGGGTCTGCCCTTCGAGCGGCGGAGGCTGTGGATCGACCCGCCCGCCGACGCGCGGCCCGGCCACGCGCCGATGCCGTACACGACGGCCGGGCCCGAAGAGCCCTACGAGGACGAGCCGTTCCAGGTACCGGTATGGCACCGGACGCCTCCCGCCGCCGCGCCGGGACCACTGGCGGGCCGCTGGCTCGTCGACGGCCACGCCGACTCGCCGCTGCTGAGCGCGGTCCGCGAGGAACTGGCGGCTGCCGGGGCCCTTCCGCTCACCCTGGAAGAGGTCGCCGCCGAACCGTCGCTGCCCTGCGCGGGGATCGTCATGGTCGACGCCTGCGAGGACGGCGCGCAGGGTGACCCGGCCGCGCTCGTCACCGACTCGGTGCTCCGCTACGCCCAGGTGGCTCAGGCCGCCGCTCCCTGGGCCCACGCCGCCTGTCTGCTGCACGTCAGCGCCGGTGCCCAGCACGTCGAGAGCGGTGACCGGCCGACGCCCGGTGCAGCGGCGGCACTTGCCGTGCCGCGTGTCCTCGCCCAGGAGTTCCCTGGACTGCGCTGGCGCACCCTCGACCTCCCGGCCGGCCCCGTACGCACCCGGGATGTCCGGAAGGTGTGCGCGGAGGCGGCGGCCCTTGCCGCCGACGAGCCGAGTGGCGTGGAGACCGCGTACCGCGGCGGTCACCGCTGGGTCCGTGGCGTCACCCCCTGGCAGCCCCCGGCGGCAGCCGAGCCGGAGCGGGCCGGCGGCACCGCCGTCGTGATCGGCGGTCTCGGTGACGTGGGCCTGGCTCTCGCGAGTCATCTCGCGCGGGGCGGCCGGCGGGTCGTGGTCACCGGCCGCGGCGGGCTGCCCTCCGACCCGGCACCGGGCAGCCCCCAGGCCGAACGCGCCGATGCGGTACGGCGGCTGCGCGAGGACGGCATCGAACTGGACGTACGAGCCGTCGACGCGGCGGACGCCGACGCCACGGCGGCCCTTCTCCAGGACGTGTCACAGCGGTACGGCCCGCTCGGCCTCGTGGTCCACGCGGCCGGTGTCGTGGCCTCGGCCGCCGTGGCCCCGCTGCGTGCCGTGGAGGAGGAGACCGTGCGGGCGCACGCCCGGGCGAAGGTGTCGGGTGCGTTGGCGCTGCGGTCCGCCCTGGAGCGGCTGCCGGCGGGCCTGCGCCCCAGGACCGTCCTGCTGATGTCCTCGGCCACCACCTTCGTCGGCGGCCTGGGGCTCGCCCCGTACGCCGCGACCAACCGCTTCCTCGACGCCCTGGCCGAACGGGAAGACCGGAATGCCCGAGAGGCCGCGGCCCAGGAAGACGCAGACCGGGAAGGAGTAGACCGGGAGGGCGGAACCAGCTGGATCAGCGTGGCCTGGGACGGCTGGCGGGTGGGCCCCGGCGGCACCGAACGGGTCGTCGCCTCACGGCACTCGATCGGTCTGCGGGACGGCATGCGCTCCGTGGACCGGCTCCTGGCGCTCGCCGAGGCGGGCCGCGCACCGGCGTCCCTGGCCGTCTCGCCGGCGGATCTGGCCGCGCGTACGGCAGGCGTTCCCACCGTCGCAGCGCCGAGTCACCAGCCCGGCGGCACCCCGCCGCATGGAACGTCCGCTCCGCACGGTGTCGCCGAGGAGCTGCTCGCCGGTCTCTGGTCCGAGCTGCTCGGCTTCCCCGTGGCCGACCGCGACGCGGACTTCTTCGCACTCGGCGGTCATTCCCTCCTGGCCACCCGCATGCTGGCGACGCTGCGCGACGAACGAGGTGTCGTCCTACGTCTGCAGGACCTGTTGGCGCGGCCGACGATCGCGGCACTCGCCCCGCTCTTCCCCGAGGACGCCCCCGCACCTGCCCGCCCCGGGCCACACGCCGAGGCGAAGCAACCACCCGCCGCGCGTGGGGAGTTCCCGCTGACCCGGGTCCAGCACGCCTACTGGGTCGGCGGCTCGGGAGGCTACCGGCTCGGCGACGTGCCGTGCTCGTTCCACCTGGAGTACGACTGTCCCGACCTGGACACCGCACGGTACGAGGAGGCGTGGAACCGGGTGATCGCCCGGCACCCGATGCTCCGCGCGGTCATCTCCCCCGAGGGGCGCAACCGGATCCTCGACCGGGTGCCCCGCTACCGCATCCGGGTGCAGGACCTGACCGCGCTGGCTGAGGAGCAGCGCGCACGGAAGCTGGAACAGATCCGCGCGCGCATGGTCCGCCGGGAGCCGCGTCCGGGCCGTTGGCCGCTGGTCGACATCCACGCGGCCCGCCTGCCCGGCGACGTCGTGCGGCTGTTCGTCAACGTGGACGTGCTGGTGTGCGACACCGCGAGTTATCTGATCTGGGACCGCGAGCTGCGGGCCCTGTACGAGGACCCGCGGGTTCGGCTGTCCCCGGTGCGCACCACGTTCGAGGAATGCGTGGCCGCCCTGGAGCAGCGAGCCGCCTCCCCGGAGCGTGCTCGCGCCGCGGCCTACTGGCGGGAGCGGATCGACAGCGTGCCCGGCGCTCCCGCGCTGCCACTGCGTACCCCGGAACCCGGTACGCGGCCCCGCTTCGGGCGGCACAGCGCGCGGCTGGAGCGGGACGACTGGGACGCGCTCAAGGCCGAGGCGGCCCGGCGCGGCCTGACGCCCACCGCCGTCCTGCTCGCGGCGTACGGAGACGCCCTGGCCGACTGGTCGGGGCAGGACAGGTTCGCCCTCACGCTGACCCTGTTCGACCGGCCGTCCGGCCTGCCCGGCGCGGACGAGGTCGTCGGCGACTTCACCTCCCTGATGCTCCACACGGTGGACCGGTCGGGCAGCGCCTCCTTCGCGGGTGCCGCGGCCCGTGCGCAGAGCTCGCTGTTCGAGGAACTCGACCATCGGGAGTTCTCCGCCCTGGAGTTGCTCGCGGAGAAGTCCACCCGTACCGGACGCACCGAGTCCGTACCCGTGGTGTTCACCAGCGCCCTGGGCCTGTCCGGGCCACTCGGCGGCGGCCACGACCTGGACTGGGCCGGGACCCAGGTCTACGGAGTGAGCAGCACCCCGCAGACCTGGCTGGACCATCAGGTCCTCGAACAGCACGGCGCGCTGCTGCTCCAATGGGACGTCCTGGAGAGCGAGTTGCCCGCCGACGAGGCGGACACGGCTTTCGCCGCGTACGTTGCCCATGTGCGCCGCCTGGCGCAGGACCCGGCCGCCTGGGAGGAACTCCGGGAGCCGACACGGCCGGCACAGCCGACACGGCTCGTGCAAGCGCCGCAGCGTCAGCCGGTCCACCGACACCGATCCGTCCCCGACGACCTCGACACCGCCCTGCTGCTGCGCGAAGGCAACGGCGACCGCCCGCTGTTCCTGGTCCACCCCTCCGGGGGTGACGTGCTGTGCTACAGCGAGCTGGCCGGGCTGCTCACGGACGGACGTCCCGTCGTGGCACTCACCGACCCGGCACTGACCGCAGGAGACGGCGCCGAGACGATCGCGGGCATGGCCGACCGGTATCTGGCGGCCGTCCGCCCGTACCAGCCCGACGGCCCCTATCTTCTGGGCGGTTGGTCCATGGGCGGAACCCTCGCCCACGCCATGGCCTGCGAGCTGGAACGGCGGGGAGAGCGCACCGAACTCCTGGTGATGATCGACTCCAACGTGCCGGACCGCATCAGGCCGCTGGGCGGAGCGGGGCCCGACGAGGACGAGGCGATCGCCGCCGTGCGCTATCTGCGCTCGCTGGAGGCGTTCCTCGACATGGACCTCGGCCTCGGTGGGGACGAGGCCGAGCGGCTGCTGAGCATGCCGTCCCCGGATGCCCGGTCCGCGGTGGCCGCACGGCTGCGCGAGGCGGGCCTGATCGGGCCACGCGAGAGCGCCGACGTACGACTGGGCGTCTTCGAACGCCACCTCCGCGCCCTGGGCGGTCATCGGGCGGGCCACCTCGCCTCCACCGACACCCGGTTGCTGCTGTTCCGCGCTGCCCGGCCCTCCCCGAGCAACGCCGGAGTCGGCATGGGGGTCGACGATGCCCCTGACCTCGACTGCCTGGGCTGGCGGCCCCATGTGCGGAGGCCGGTCGAGGAGGTGGCCGTCGACGGCCACCACTACTCACTCCTGACCGGGACGGCGGCAGCCCGCATCGCCGCCGTGACCGACCGGACGCTCGCCGCCCTGGCCGACGGGCAGCGCCGCCTCTCCTGATCCGGCGTGCGCCGGCCCTCCGTTTCCTGCCAGGACCTCCTGCCGAGACCTCCTGCCAAGCCCAAGACCTCTTGCCACGCCTCGCGACAGGGAAAAGACCGATGAGACCCAACACCCCTCCGCACGCCCTTCCGCAGAAGCCGGAACCGTTCCGCGCGTATGGCCCGGCCCGGCCCGGCCAGGCCATCCGCGCCACGCTCGCCACAGCCGCGGCCGGAACCCTGCTGCTCACCGGATGTTCGTCGACCGACGACGCCCAGAGCCCGGCCGCGTCCTCCGGTCAGCGCCCCGTCGACGGCGGAACCCTCCGCTACGCCGTGTCCGGCTCGCCCGCCACCGCGAGCAACGACCCGCACGGCGGCCTCGGCAACGAATCCGACCTGCTGCGCTTCGCCCTCACCTACGACGTCCTGACCATCCCCGGCAAGGACGGCGAACCCAAGCCGCGCCTCGCCGCGTCCTGGAAGCCGAACAAGGCCCTGAACCGCTGGACGTTCACGCTTCGCGACGACGCGAAGTTCACCGACGGCCGCCCGGTGCGCGCCGCCGACGTGCTGTACTCCCTGCGCCGTATCGCGGACAAGGCGGCCGAGAACTACGGCCGGCTCGCCGACTTCGACATGAAGGCGTCCAAGGCGGAGGGCGACCACACCCTGGTCCTGGCCACCCGGGCACCCATGGCGCAGGCGGCCAAGGCCCTGGAGTCCGTCAGCTTCGTCGTGCCCGAGGGCACGACGGACAAGGACTTCTCCAAGGCGGTCCCGGGCTCCGGCCCCTTCAAGGTGCGTTCCTCCGGGGCGCAGACCGCCGTACTGGTGCGCAACGACCGCTGGTGGGGGCCGCGTCCACACCTGGACCGGATGGAGATTCAGGCCGTCGCCGACCCGCAGGCCCGCGCCAACGCCGTCACGTCGGGTCAGGCCGACGTCGCGGGAAGCGTGAGCCCCGCCGCGGTCAAGAGCGCGGGCAGTTCCGGGACGGAGGTCGTGCGGCGCAAGGGCGTCACCGAGTACCCGTTCATCATGCGTATGGACACGGAGCCGTTCGACGATCCGGGGGTCAGGGAGGCGTTCCGGCTGGCCACGGACCGTAAGGCGCTCGTCGACACGGTCTTCCTGGGCTACGGCGCGATCGCCAACGACCTGCCCACCCCGTACGACCCCTCGTACCCCGACGGCCTTCCGCAGCGCCGCCGCGACATCACGAAGGCGAAGGAACTGCTCAAACAGGCGGGCCACACCGACGGACTGACCGTCACCCTGCACACCACCACCGCCTACCCCGGCATGGACACGGCGGCCACCCTCTACTCGCGACAACTGTCGGAGATCGGCGTCAAGGCCGAGGTCAAGGTGGAAACCGCCGACACGTACTGGACGGCCGTGTACGCCAAGAAGGCGTTCTACACCGGCTATTACGGCGGCATCTCCTTCCCCGACCTGGTCCGCGTCGGTCTGCTCTCGACGTCCCCCACCAACGAAACCGCCTGGAAGAACAAGGAGTTCGACGCCGGCTTCACGAAGGCCATGGGAACGCTCGACGCCGGCCGGCGCAACAACCTGCTCGCCGGAATCCAGCGCGACCTGTGGAAGGACGGCGGATACGTCGTATGGGGCACCGGCGACGGCCTCGACCTCGCCGCCCGCGGCGTACGAGGACTGCCCGACGGTCCCGGCTTCCAGCGCATGTTCATCGACCAGGTCTGGCTGGCCAAGTGACACTCCGCCCATTCCTCCGACCGTACCTGCGTCCATGCCTTCGCCCGGTCCTTCGCACCGTCCTGCTGACCGTGGCGGCGACGGCGGTCGTGTTCGCCGCCACCGCGCTGCTGCCCGGCGACGCGAGCGACGTCCGCAGCGCGGGACGGGCGTCGGAGCAGGAACGCGCGGACGAACGGCACCGGCTCGGCCTCGACCGGCCGGCCCTCGACCGCTATCTCGACTGGCTGTACGCCGCGGTCCGCGGCGATCTCGGCCGGTCCCTGGTGAGCGGACGCGCCGTGAGCGGCCTGCTCACCGAGCGGCTGCCCGCCACAGGTGTCCTCGTCGCCTGCACGCTGGCCGTCACGGCGGTGCTCACCGCTCTCGCCCTGGGCGTCGCGTTCCTGCGCGGCGGACGCGGCGGCGCGGCGGCGAGCGGGCTCGCCGCGACACCGCAAGCGGTGCACGCGGCCGTCCTCGGCACGATCTTCGCCGGGATCCTCGGCTGGCTGCCGTCCGTGTCCCTGCTGCCGCCCGGAGGCTCACCGTTCGACGCCCCGGAGGCGCTGGTGCTGCCCGCGCTCACGCTGGCGTTGCCCTCGGCCGCGTACGCCACCGCACTGCTGCGCGGAACGCTCCTGGACACCCTGCGCCGCCCGCATGTGAGCGACGCCCGGATGCGGGGCCTGCCGGCCGGCCTGATCCTGATCCGGCACGTCCTGCCGTTCCTGCTGGTTCCGGCGCTGCGGGTGACCGCGCTCGTGGCCGGCGGGCTGATGGCGGGCACGGCTCTGGTGGAGACGATGTTCGGCTATCCCGGTACCGGAAGCCTGCTGATGTCCGCGGTCGCCGTCCGCGACGTACCCGTCGTGCAGGCCGCCGCACTGGCGCCGGTCGTCGTCCTGCTGCTGTGCATGCTCGTCGCCGACCGCCTCGACGCACGCCCTGCGGAGCGGGCGGTGCGCGCGGGAGTCGGTGGCGGTCCGGCTCTCGCGACCGCCGGAGGGAGGGCCTGATGCGTTCCCTGAAGGCGCCTTCGCTCACCCCGCCGACGGTCGCGGTCGGGGCGACAGCCGTGCTGGTGCTGCTGGGGCGGTACGTCGCCCCGCACGACCCGCTTCAGCCGGTCGGCCCACCCTGGTCCCCGCCGGGCTCCGGCGCCCCCCTCGGCACGGACAGCCTCGGTCGCGACGTGCTGTCACGTGTGCTGTACGGGGGCACCGAACTCCTCGCCATGTCGCTGCTGGCCGCGGTCGTGGCAGTGAGCTCCGGTACCGCACTCGGTCTGGCCGCCGGATGGACCGGCGGGCGGGTCGCCCGTGCCGTGTTCTGGCTGTGCGACCTGCTGCTGTCCGTGCCCGCGCTGGTCCTCGCACTGGTCCTCGCCGTCACCCTGCCGGGAGGGACGGCCGTGGTGGTGGCGTCGGTGCTCAGCGGCACGCCGCTCACCGCCCGCCTGGTGGCCGGTGAGGCCGCCCTCCTGCGCTCCCGCGGCCATGTGCGGGCCGCCCTGGAGCGGGGCGAGACGGTGCCGTCCGTCCTCGCCCGCGAGGTGCTACCCGCACTACGTGGCCTGGTGACGGCAGACGCTGGGCTGCGTCTGGTGACGGCACTGCAGATCGCCTCGGCACTGGCCGTCCTCGGCCTCGGCCCCCAACCACCCGAACCGGACTGGGCGTTGATGCTCACGGAGAACCTCCCGGGCGCCGCGCTCAACCCCGCGGCGCTGCTCGCCCCAGCCATGCTGCTCGCGGCCTGCGCCTGGGCTCTGGCCGCCGCGGCACACCGGGTGGGGCAGGGAAAGGAGTACGTCGCATGACCCCGGCGAGCGGATCACCGCTGTTCATGGCGGACGGGTTGACGGTACGCCGGGCGTCGGACGGCGTCATCGTCCTGCCGCCCACCGACCTGCGGGCCGAATCCGGACAGGTGGTCGTCATCACCGGCCCGTCGGGGTCGGGAAAGACGACGCTGCTGCACGCTCTCCTGGACACCCTCCCGCCGGGGCTGCGCCGATCGGCCGGAACCGTGCGCTGGCAGGACACACCCGTGCGGCCCGGCCGCTCCGCCCGGAAGTGGCGCCGCACCCGGTGCGGCTGGCTGGGCCAGGACCCCGGCGCCGCGCTACACCCGCTGTGGCGCGTCGACCACCTGATCGGCGAGGACCTCACGATGGACCGCGGCGCCAGATCCTCCTGCGTCGCCGAACAGCTCGACCTCCTGGGCCTGCCGCCCGAAACCGCCGCACGCCGCGCGGGCGAACTCTCCGGGGGCCAGGCCCAACGGGTCGCCCTGGCCCGCGCGTTGGCCACAGATCCCGCGCTCCTCATCCTGGACGAGCCGACATCGGCCATGGACGCCGAAACGGCGTCCATGGTGACCCGGGCCGTCGCGGCCCGGCTGGGCGCACCGGGCCGCTGCGTAGTCGTGGTGACCCACGATGCGGCCCTTTTCGGCGAACTGGCGGATGTCATGGTCCGCGTCGCCCCACCGGACGAGGCCCCTGGGAAAGGGCCGCTCCCTCCCGCGCTCACCACCGCTCCCGGCGGGCCGCCCAGCGCCGGGGCCTCGGGCGGACGCTCGGCAGAGGGCGCTGAGGGCAGCACGCTTCCCGATGGGCAGCACCGGCCGGTGCGTCCCACCGAGCTCGTCGGGCAGCAACTGCCGAGAGTCACCGAAGTGCCACGCGCTGACCGGCAGCCGGTGCAGACAGCGACCGCGACGCCCCACACCAGCCCACAACTGACACCGCAAGCCATCGCGGTACCCCGCAAGGACGTCCCCCTCTCCGCCCGTGGCCTCGTGCTGACCAGCCCTGCCGGAACAGTGCTTCTTCAGGACGGTGAGCTGGATCTGTCGGCGGGAAGCCTCACCGTCGTGGTCGGCGCCTCCGGCATCGGCAAGACGACGCTCCTGCACACGCTCGTCGGCCGCCGCCCCGCAGCCGCCGGGACGCTGCTGCTGTACGGCACGCCGTTGCCCACGGCCACCGGAGACCGCAGCCGCGACCAGCTGCGCGCCGTCCAGCTCGCGGGACAGAGCGCCGTCGACGAGCTCAACCCCGCTCACCGCGTAGACCGGGCCGTGGCCAGACCCCTGCTGGTGCTGCACGGTCTGGACCGGGACGCCGCCCTCGCCGAGGCGCGGGCCGTCCTCGCGTCCGTCGGGCTGCCTCTCGGCAGCGCCACGCGTCGCCCGCAGCAGCTCTCCGGCGGCCAGCGACAGCGGGCCGTCCTCGCTCGGGCCCTGGCCGCGCGCCCCGACGTACTGCTGCTCGACGAACCCACCGCGTCACTCGATCCCGGCACCGGCCAATCCGTACTCGATCTGCTCGACCGGGTCCGGGAGACGGGCGCAGCGGTCCTGGCCGTCACCCACGACCCGGCCGTGACGGCTCGCGCGGACGCCGTACTGGCACTGCGCGAGGGCCGCCTGCTCCCGCCTCCGCCCGCCGACCTGCCCGCCCGGACCGCGCGCCCGCACACGCAACCAATGGAGCCTCCCCGTGCCCGATGACACCACTGACACGACAACCGCCGCCGAACAGCGGATCGCCGCCCTCGTCGCCGCCCACCCCTGGGTGGCCGGGGCACGCCCCGCCCCCGGGGGTGTCCTGCTGGTCACGCCCCATCCGAGCGCGACTGCCGCGCTGCCCACTCCCGGCCCGCTGGTGGGCGAACACCTCGCGCACTGGGCCGAGGTGTACGAGTGGACGTACGAGACGGCCGAGGGCCGGCATGCCGGTGATCTGGACTTGTCCGGCTGGCGCGCCTCCGACACCGGAGAACCCCTGCCGACCGCCCACATGCGTGACTGGGTCGACCGCACGGTCGACCTCGTCCTCGCCCAGCGCCCCCGCCGGCTCCTCGAACTCGGCTGCGGCACCGGCCTGTTGGCCCACCGCCTGGCCCCCCGCCTGGACGGCTATGTCGGCACGGACGTGGCGGACGTGGCGGTCGACCGCCTGAGCGGCGCCGGCCTGCCCCGCACGGCCTTCGTCCGCGCGGCCGCCCACGAAACCGAGGCGCCGCCGGTGCGGCAGGCGATGGAGACGATCTTCGGGTCCGGCGTCCGTCCCGACTGCGTCCTGCTCAACTCCGTCACCCAGTGCTTCCCCGACCTCGCGTACCTGGCCGCCTTCCTGCACGGCGCGCTCACCGTGGTGGCGGACGGCGGCACCGTGATCGTCGGCGACATCCGCCACGCGGGACTCCTGGAGGACCACTTCACCCGGGTGGAACGGGCCCGCACCCCCGAAGCGGCCGACACGGACATCGCCGCGCGGGTCGCGTCGGCCGTGGCCCAGGACCCGGAGCTCTCCTTCGCCCCCGCCGCCGTGCAGCGGATCCTCGCCGCGCACTCCCGGACCGTCCGAATGGGCGTGCATGCCCGCACCATGGCGTACGACTCCGAGCTCACCAGGTACCGCTACGACCTCGTGCTGCACGTCGGCCCCGCCACCGGAGCCGCGGACCCGTCCGAGGTACGCCAACTGCCGTGGCCCGGAAGGGGAAGCGACCCGCTGGAGGTCCTGCTGCGGACGGCGTTGTCCCCCGAGCCCGTCGTCCTGCACAGCATCCCCAGCGCCCTGCTCAGCGACGCTCCGGACGCCGTCACCCCGTACGACCTGCACCATGCGCTCGCCGGTACGGACGCCGCCGTGCTGCTCGACGCGGGCGACCCCCGGATGCTCGCGGTGGCCGCACAGGCCGACTGCGCCCCGGCGGCGGCCCACCGCCAGGTCCGCTCACCCGTGGGCCGGCTGGCGAACGAGCCGCTGTCCGCGTTCGTACAGCGCCGACTGCCGGAAGTCCTGCGCGACCACCTGCGCCGTACGCAGCCCGGCACGGTCCTACCGAAGATCGTGGTGGACGACACGTCCGACGGGGCGGCCCGATGACGCCCGCACCGCTGGGCGAGGCCCTCTCCGCCCTGCCGGAGGTCGGCGCCTGGCAGCTGGTGCCGGGCAGCGCCGGGGACACCCTCCTAGTCGCCGGCCCGCACGGCACAGCGGAAGCGGAGAGCCACACCGGGCACTCCGGGCATACCGGGTACGCCTCGGACGAGAAGGCGACAGCGGCGGCCGCCGCCTCCGGCGACTCGGCCGTCAACGGCACCGATCTCGCCGAACTCCCTTCCCTGATGCGCCTGTTGGACGAGACCGCTCTGCTGACGATGGCCCGCGTCCTCGACCGTACCCGCCTCTTCCGCACCCCGGTTCCGCGCACAGCCGCCGACGTTGTGACCGCGCTGGGCGCCGCACCCCGCCACGCGTGGATCGTACGGCGCTGGCTGCGCACCCTGACCGAGGAGGGACGCCTCAGCCATGACCCGGCCACCGGCCACTACCAGGAGCTGACCGCACCCACCCGCACGGAGTACGCCCGTGCCCGCCGCACCCTCGACGAGGCGCGCCACGGCATGGGCTACCCCGAGTCCATGACGCGGTTCTTCCTCGCCGCGGCCGACCGGCTTCCGCTGCTCCTGCGGGACCGTACGAGCCTTCAGGAGGTGCTCTTCCCGCAGGGCGAGACGGACACCGCCGAGGGCAACTACCGCGACAGCGCACCGAGCCGCTGGGCCAACCACGCCGCCGCCGAACTGATCGTCCACGAGGCCCGGCAACGAGAGGGCGGCGGACGGCCACTGCGTGTGCTGGAGGCAGGGGCCGGGGTGGGGGGCACGACGGAAGCGGTCCTGGCTGCTCTCAGCCCGGCCCCTCTCGACTACCTCTTCACAGACGTGTCCCGGTTCTTCCTCCAGGCCGCGCGTACCCGCTTCGGCACCCGTCCCGGGCTGCGCCAGGCCCGGTTCGACATCAACGCCGACCCCCTGGCGCAGGGCCTCGCCCCCGCCTCCCACGACGTGATCCTCGCCGCGAACGTCCTGCACAACGCCCGCCACCTGGGCCGCGCACTGGCGGCGCTGCGTGAACTCCTCGTACCGGACGGCCTGCTGGTGCTCGTCGAATCCTGCCGGGAGCACTACCAGGCACTCACCTCGATGTACCTGCTGATGTCGCCGCAGCCCGACGAGGAGCGCTGGTTCACCGATCTGCGGGCCGGACAGGACCGGGTGTTCCTCACCGAGACGGAGTGGGCGAAGCAGCTCGACGCGGCCGGATTCCGGCCCCTGCCCGTCCTGCCGCCCGCCGGCCACCCCCTGACCGCCCTCGGCCAGCACGTCATCGCGGGCCACGCCCGACCGGATCACGGCCGCCCCGACCCCGACCGGGTCGCACGAGCGCTCGCACAACTGCCCGGGCCCACACGCCCCCTCCGGGTCCACGCCGTGGACCGCGTACCGTCCACCACCACTTCTGGAGCCACCAGGTGACCACTTCCGCCCCGCTTCCCGTCGCCCCCGACGACCTCGTCCAGGCCGTGCGCGGTGTCTGGGCCGACGTCCTGGACACCGACGCCTCCTCCATACCGGACGACACCAGCTTCCTCAGCCTGGGCGGCGACTCCGTCCTCGCCGTACGCATGGCAGCGGTGATCCGCAAGCGCCTCGGGGTGAGCCTCGCCCTGTCGGACGTACGCGTCGAGCACACCGCGGTCCATCTCGCGGCGCTCCTGAACGAGCGCGGCTCGGCGGGAGGCGGCGTACCGCACAGTCTGGATCTGGACATCGAGCGGCGCGACGATCCGGACGCGCCCTTCCCCCTGCTGCCCCTCCAGCAGGGGTATTTCGTCGGCCAGCAGGACGCGTTCGAGCTTTCCTACCGTTCCGCCCACCACTACGTGGACATCGGCCTGGAGGACATCGACAGCGACGAGATCGTCGAGGCACTCCAGGACGCGCTGGAGCGGCTCGCGGAACACCAGTCGGTGCTGCGGGCCCGCGTCCTGCCCGACGGCAGGCAGCGGATCCTCCCCCTCGACGACCCCGACGCCATGCCGCGACTGCGGACGACCGATCTCAGCGCCGCGGGCGAGGAGGAGATCGCCACCGAACTCGCGGCGATCCGGCGGGAGATGAGCACCGAGGGCCCCGACCCCGCCGTGAGCTGCGGACTCGACATGCGCCTCACCCTGCTTCCCGGGCAGCGCGCCCGGCTGCACTCCTCCACCAGTCTGCTGATCATCGACGGCTGGTCGTCCGGCGTCTTCTACCGGGACCTGTTCGCCCTCGCCTCCGACTACAACGCCGTACTCGCCCCGCTGGAGGTCGACTTTGGGGACTACGTCACCAGCCTGCGCGACCTGCCCGACACCGAGCAGTGGCAGCAGGACCGCGACTGGTGGTGGGACCGCCTCGACACCTTCCCGCTGCCCCCGGCGCTGCCCCTGGTGGCCGATCCGACCGACGTACGGCCGACACTGATGGGCACGCGGCAGGCCGTGCTGGACGCCGAGCGGTGGGCCGCGCTGCGCGCCCACTGCGCCGAGCACGGAGTCACGCCGTCAGCCGCGATGTTCGCCGTGTTCTCCGCCGCCATGGCCCGAGCCTGCGGACACCGGCGCTTCCTGCTCAACACCCTTCAGCTGAACCGGCTACCGCTGCACCCTGACGTACCCCGTCTGGTGGGCGCCTTCTCGTCCACCATGCTCATGCCGGTCCAGCTGCCCGAGAACCCCGCCTTCGCCGACCTGGCCGTCAGTGCCCAGCAGGCCATGGGCGACACCCTCGCGCACCACCTGATCACCGGAGTGGAGGTCTCCCGCGAGCTGGGCCGACGCCGCGGCACCCGGCGTCCGGTCGCCCCCGTCGTCTTCCAGAGCACCCTGGGAGTGGACGCCGCGCTGGGCACCGAGGTCCCCCAGGAGGCGGGCCCGCTGGGGCGGATCGATCTGCTCAGCCACCACCAGCAGCTGCGAACCCCCCAGGTCGCCCTGGAACTACGCCTTTTCGAGCTGCGCGGCGAACTCGTCGTTGTCTTCTCGCTGGTGGAGGAGCTCTTCGCCGCCGAGGACGTGGACCGGATGTTCCAGGACGTGATGGACACCGTGGAGTCCCTCGTGGCGAAGGAGGGCTGGTCGGCGCCGGTCACGCTGCCGGCCGAGCTGGACGCGCCGCGGTCGGACCTCGGCGGCACGGGCGGACGGCTGTCCGTGCCTGCGGCACCGAGTAGGCCCAACGAGGAGCCGGGGACTCCGCGTGACGACCTCGAACGGGCCGTCGCGGCCGACTGGGCCGAGTTGCTCGGATGCGCGGTGACCGACAGAGCGACGGACTTCTTCGGGCTGGGCGGGGACTCGCTCCTGGCGGTACGGATGCTCGGCTCACTGGCCCGCAAGGGAGTCGGCAGGGTGACACCCCGCCGTTTCCTGGAACGTCCCACGGTGGCCGGTCTCGCCGACGCGGTACGTGAGACGGTGCCGGCCGCGCAGGGCTGACGGAGCCGACCGCTCGTGGCGGGAGGGATGGGGAGTGGCGGGAGCACCTGGATGCTCCCGCCACGAGCCGGTTCAGCCGCCGAGCCCCGCGTCCTGGCGGAACAGCTCCTGCTCCAGCCATATGGCCGCGCGCGCTCCGTCTGCGGCCCCCGTGACGACGAAGGTGAGCGCGTCCGGCAGCGCCTCCAGGCGGGCGGCGTCCCCGGCCGCGTAGACACCGGGCACGCTCGTGCGCTGGAACTCGTCCACGCGGACGCAGCCGTCGGGAAGTATCCGGCAGCCGAGTTGTTCGGCGAGGGGGGAGTGCTGCCGGGTGGGCGCCCGGTGGTACACGGCCTGCCGGTCCAGGACCCGCCCGTCCGCCAGGACGATACGGATCTCGCTCTCCTTGCCCTCGATCCGGGAGACCGGTGTCTCGTCGACCGCGATCCCGGCCTCGGCGAGCTTGCCCGCCGCCTGCTCGGGCACCGGATGCCCGTCCGTGCACACGATCACGTCGTGACTGAACCGGTCGGCGACATACAACGCCTGCATGACCTGAGGGAATTCGTGACCGAGCACGGCGAGCTTCCTCCCCCGCGTCTCCCAGCCATGACAGAAGGGGCAGTGATAGACACCCCGGCCGAAGAGCTCACTCAGCCCCTCCACCTGATCGAGCACATCGACCTGCCCGGTGGCGATGATCACCTTGCGACCGGACACCCGTGCGCCGTCCCCGAGCGTCAGCACGAACCCGCTCCCGTCCGTCTCGGCCGTGGTCACCAGCGCCTCACGGATCTCCACGCCCGGGTACACGGCGAGCTGTTCACGGCCTATGCGTCGCAGCTCCGCCGGGGGAAAGCCGTCACGGCTGAGGAGCATGTGCATCTCCGTGGCCGGCGCGTTGCGTGGTACGCCGCTGTCGAGAAGCAGCACGCTGCGGCGCTGGCGCCCGGCCACCAGCGCCGCGTTGAGACCGGCAGGGCCTCCACCGACCACGAGTACGTCGTACGACATGGGTCTCCTCTGTTGCGTCCGTTGTGCCTGTTGTATCTGTTGCGTCTGTTGCGTCTGTTGCGTTCAAGAGGCGTTGTCGCCAGATCCTTACTGATAATAGTTATCAATTCCATCTGAAAGTCCGTAACACCCACCGAAAGGCGATCCCATGGAGTCCAGCGGGGCAATCGGCATCCTCGGCGGCTACGGAGCCGTCGGCAGTTCAGTGGTACGTCGCCTGCACCAGGCGGACATCGGCCCGCTCCTGGTGGGCGGCCGGGACCCTTCGCGCGCAGGCGCGCTCATCGCTTCGCTGCGGCACCGTCGAGGCACGGCGTCGGTCCGCGCTGAGGCGGTCGACCTCTGGTCCGCCTCCCTGGACTCGTTCCTCAGCCGCTGCCGACTCGTCGTCAACTGCGCGGGCCCGTCCTACCGCGTCCTGGACACCGTGGCCCGGGCGGCCCTGCGCCACGGGGTGGACTACGTCGACGCGGCGGGCGACGACCCGCTCCACGCCCGGCTGACCGCGGACGGCGGCGGAGCCGACGCGTGGACGGCCGCGGCCCGCATCGCACTGATCTCCGCCGGAGCCCTGCCGGGCCTTTCCGGACTCCTGCCCCGCGTCCTGCTAGAACCGGCGGCGGAGCCGGTCCGCCTGGAGGGGTACGTGGGCGGAGTGGCAGCGCTCACCCCTTCAGCCGCGGGAGACGTACTCCTCGCCCGGGGCCCCGAACACGGCACCTCCTCCGCGGCCTGGAAGGACGGGGCGATACGCGACCGTGCGCTGAAACCCCGGCGCGACCTGCGGCTCCCGGCCTTCCCCCGACCGGTGGCCGCCTTCCCCTACCTGTCCACCGAGGCCGCCCGCCTCGCCGAGACCACGGGCATCCGCCGACTTCACTGGTACACCGTCTTCGGAGGCACCCGCCTCGCCGAAGAGCTCGCCATGGCCTGGGCCCTGGACACCGCTGACACCGCTGACACCGCCGAACTGGTCCGCGCCGCGGACGAGGACGTACGCCGCCACGGCTCCTGGTACGGACAGGAGTTCCGCCTGTGGAACGGGACCGACGACGGCCCGCCCACCCGCACCCACACCCTCCGCGCCGAGGACTCCTACGAACTCAGCGGCTTCCTCGCGGCCACCGCGGCGCAACACGTCCTCGCCGGCCATGTGAAACCCGGCGTGCACTACGCGGCGGACGCGCTCGACCCACAGTCGACCGCCACGGCTCTGGCAGCGGATCCCGTGGCCGAGCTGGAGATGACCTGAGCAACGCCCACGGGCGGGTCGCGCACGCTCGTGCGGCCCTGCTCCGGCTCCAGCCATTTCCAGGCGGGACGCCGCCCCACAATTCGTAATGGATACCATTTTCATGTAGCTTCTTTTTCCACCCCCAAGCCCCCATCGGCTCGTCCCGGAGGACCCCATGGCCGTGCCCAAGCGGAAGATGTCCCGCAGCAACACCCGCCACCGTCGTGCCCAGTGGAAGGCCACCACACCGCAGTTGGTGCCGGTCACCGTCGACGGCGTCCCCTACCTGGTGCCGCAGCGGCTGGCCAAGGCGTACGAGCGCGGGCTGCTGCGCCCCGAAGGCTGAGACCATGCCGTACGACGAACCCCGTCGCCTCCCCGTCACCGTCCTGTCCGGCTTCCTCGGCGCCGGCAAGACCACCCTCCTCAACCACGTCCTCGGCAACCGCGAGGGCCTGCGCGTCGCCGTCATCGTGAACGACATGAGCGAGGTCAACATCGACGCCGCCCTGGTGCGCGGCGGCGAGGCCGCCCTGTCGCGGACCGAGGAGCGGTTGGTCGAGATGACCAACGGGTGCATCTGCTGCACCCTGCGCGACGATCTGCTGGAGGAGGTCGACCGGCTGGCCCGCGAGGGCCGCTTCGACTATCTCCTCATCGAGTCGTCCGGGATCTCCGAGCCCATGCCGGTGGCCGCCACCTTTGCCTTCGCCCGCGACGACGGGGCGACGCTCGACGACCTCGCCCGGCTGGACACCATGGTGACCGTGGTCGACGCGGCGAACTTCCTCACCGAACTGGCAAGCGGGGACGAGCTCGTCGAGCGCGGCCTGGACCAGTACGAGGACGACGAACGCACCGTCAGCGACCTGCTGATGGACCAGATCGAGTTCGCCGACGTGATCGTGCTCAACAAGCTCGACCTCGTCGACTCGGAATCCGCCGACAGGCTTCGGGCGACGCTGAGCCGCCTCAACCCGGCCGCCCGCACCGTCCCCGCCGTCCACGGCCGAGTGAAGGTCGGTGACGTCCTCGGCACCCGGCTCTTCGACCTGGAACGCGCCCAGCAGGCCCCCGGATGGGTCAGGGAACTCAACGGCGACCACGTGCCCGAGACGGAGGAGTACGGCATCTCCTCCACCGTGTTCCGCTCCGAACTGCCCTTCCATCCGGGGCGGCTGTGGACGTTCGTGACCGAGGAACTCGACAGCGGAGCCTACGGGCGGGTCCTACGGTCCAAGGGCTTCTTCACCCTGGCCAGCCGCCCGCACGTGACCGGCCTGTGGTCACAGGCGGGCTCCGTGGCCCGCTTCGAGCCCTCCGCCGCCCGCGACGACGGGAGTCCGCACGCTCAGGAGTTGGTCTTCATCGGCGCGGACCTGCACGCGGACGCGCTGCGAGCGGCGTTGACGGACTGCCTCCTGGCGGACGGCGAAAGCCTGCCGCCCGTCGACCCGTTCCCCGCCTGGGACACCTACGGCATCGACGACGCCTGCGAACACGAGACCCCCGCACTCGTGGCGGGGCCCTGAAGACTCCGGGTCGGGCGGTGGTCGCAGCCACGGCACCGCCCGACCCGGTACGGACACCGCCCGGGCCACCCCGCAGCGGTCCGTCTGGCAGGCTGATCACCATGGCAGTGAACCCCGCAGAGAAGACACCCGAACTCGCGCAGTTCACCCGACCCCATGAGATCTCTCCCGACCTCAGACGGGAACTGACCGACTGCTGGACGGCAGTGACCAACGCGGGCGGGGCCGTCATCGCCGCCAGTTTTCCGTTGCCGCCGGTGAGCTCGCGGGTCGTCGAGCCCGAGGTCGACCAGCTCGTCCTTGAACTCGATCCGCATCGCGGCAGGTTGCTCGTCGCCACCGTCGAGGACGTCCTCGCTGGCTGGCTGCTTCTTCGCCGTGATCAGCATCCGCTCGTCGCACACTGCGGCGTGGTCAACCATGTCCAGACCCACCCCCGTTTTCGCGGCCGGGGCATCGGTGCGGCGCTGATGGACCGCGTGGCCGCCGTCCGCCCAGAGGCCCGCACCGGCGAGACGTACGCCCGTTTCACCTCCCTGCGCGCCCAGATCCTCAACCAGTCACCGGAGTTCCGCGACTGCTGAGACCGGCCGTTCGGCAGCGGGCCGGCGCATCGCAACCCGGCCAACGACTGTGTGCAGGTGTTGGTATTCGACACGGAGACGGGCACTGCTTCCGAGGTCCCCGCCCTTGAGGGACATGCGATGCGGCCGAGGTACCCAGGCGCCGTCGCGGATCTCGCCGTCCGCCTCGAGTCGCCGTACGTCGTCCTCAACCTGCTGCCAGTCGACGGCCAGCCAGTTGGTAGCCATGGAGAGGCGATGGCCAGCGGGCAGGTCGACCGGAGGCTGTGGCCGACGGGACCGGGACGCCCGTCCCGGCCTCGGATGCCGCGCGTGCGTGGGGTACGGGCCGCAATCGCCTCCAACAGGCAGGGCACCGCGGCGGCACCGTCGCCGCAGGCCGTCAGAAGGTCCGGCGCGACCACTACCGCGCCGCGCCGGAACAACATCCCGATCAGCGCGAGAGCCGCCCGAACATCACATCGGCAACCGACCTCGCTGAACGGCGTCGGTCCTCTCCGACATCCCACGGCCCGTCCAGCGCCGCGGGACGGTGCAGGCGGGCGGCGGGTACGTTCCCCGATTCACCTCGTTCGATGACCGCGAGGGAGGCGCGGTTCAGGTTGCCTGTGGCCAGGCGCGCAGCAGGGCGGCGATCCTCTTGGCGGTGCATGCGGGATCGCGCAACAGTTCGCGTAGGGCGACGGCGTCTTCACGGGTGGGCTTGACCGGGATGCCGGAGGCTTCCAGGTACATCACGCCGGTCGCGGCGGCGACGGCCATGTTGGACCGCTCTAGCCAGCGGCAGCGACCGAGAATGTGCACGAGGGCCGCCGCACGTGCGTAGGGACCGTCGTAGACGGGTGTTTCCAGCAGTTCGGCCCGGTGGCAAGCGACCGCCGCCACGGGAACGCCGTAGTCGTCGGGGGCGGGATCTCCTGCGCCTGCGAGTTCGGCGACCTGGAGAATCCAGGGGACATCGATGTGCAGGTCCATTACGCGGCGTGCGCCCCCATCACGTGCTGTTCGCCGTCCTCCATCTCGTCGAAGACGGACTGGTGCTCGTCGAGGAAGCGCCGGGCGGCGTCCAGGCCCCGCTGCCGCAGCCCTTCGGTGTCCTCCCGAACGAGGCCGGCGATGTAGTCGCCGAGGCTCAGGCCGCGATCAGCGGCCCGGGCCTCAGCCAGCTTTTTGATCTCACTGTCGACGCGTGCGCCCAACTGTGTCTTCGCCATGCCTTCACGGTAACAGCTGTTACCACGATGTGGGACTGTCCTCCGCGGGCGTCCTGTCCTGTCGCGAGACCTCGCAGGTGAACCGGTCTCCCGTCACGCGCACGGTGACCGTCGCTCGGGACTGAGCAGACACGGGGCTGCTCTTTCGATCCCGTTGGATGGAAGGCCGGGACAGACGCCGGCCGAGCGGTCCGTACGACGGCCTCGGCCCAGGCGGGTCGGCGCTCCAGGATTCGCGCTCACACTCCTGGAGAGGACTTGGCCGCAGCTTGCCGCAGGAGGACGGGGGTGACGGCCGCTCTGGTGGACCACTGCGACGCGCCGTGAACCGTGACGCCCAGTTCCTCGTTGACCTTTACGGGAGCACCCATGGCGAGACCGGTCCACGGCTCCGCCCGGGACCGGCGTTCCGCCGGGACCGCTGGCGCGACCGGGGATCGTGTCCGCAGCGTTCCGACCACTTCGATGAGAGCTCAGAGGCGTGATGACGCAATTCGGAAGCAAGCTGTCCCGGAAGGACTGTGTGACGGCGGGAGCCGTTCTCGCCTCGGACGGTCCGTCCGCAGTCCAGGTACGGCGACCCTCCATTCGCGTGATAGTCCGCGGGTGCTCATGATTGACCGTTTGCCCCGGCCGTCCTTTCGGCCGGTGTACCTGGCACTGGCCGGACTGGCCACGGTGGGAGTCGCGATCGTCTGGCCCCCGGCCGGTGAACGGGGAGGCGACGACCGTGTCGAGGTGGGCCGGGTCTGCCGCTCCACCCTCACCCCCGGTCTGGAACTCTCCTGCGGAACTTATGGCTTCGGGGATCTCCGCTACGTCTGCCGGAAGCACGGCACCACCGGCTGGTGCGTGCTCGCAAGCGTGGTGACAGTACGCAACACGGGACGTTCCCGCGTGTATGTGACCGTCGTGAGTGGACCCCGGCAGGGCATCCGCGAGGAAAGCGACGACCGGATGATCGCTCCGGGGCGTTCGGTCACCCTCCGCCCCGGAGGACAGAGGTTCCTGTTCGACATCACTCTGCGCCGTACCGGAGTTGCGCCGGGCAGCCTTGAAGTGACCGAAGTGGGATGAGGTCCAGTCCCGGGGACCGGCGCTCAGGCACGCCGCACCGGCAGGGGCAGGGGCAGGCAGGTCAGGTCACACCGTTCCCCCGGAAGCGGCGCCGCAGGAGCCCACCTCCGCCGTGGCTTCCGATGCCGGTCCCTCCTCAGGAGTCGGTCCTCCCCCACGTCCGCACAACCCGCGAAAACGCGGGCCAGCCACTCGTCGGCCTCATCCGTCGCTTTTCCCTCCAGGCGGGCGTATCCGGCTTGCAGGGCGGCACCCCGCAGTCCCCGCTCAGCACCTTGGACGCAAAACCTTGGCGGAGCCGGTCCGCGTCATCTGAGGGTTGTGGCAGATGACGAAGCGCCGACCCGGAGCTTGGTCGAGCGTGAAACTTCATTACGTGATCGGAGTGTATGCGTGTCCGACAGCGACATGACGGAGTTGCCTCTCGCGGGCGGACAGGAACGGATCTGGCTTGGCCAGCTACGCAATCCCGACAGCCCGGCCTACAACATAGGCGTCTACATCGACCTACGCGGCCCCCTCGACCCGGAGGTGCTAAAACAGGCGGCCAAGCAGGTCCTCGTTGAGGCTGAGACGTTGCGGACCAGGATCGTGGAGGTCGGAGGGGAACTGCGCCAGCGCGTTGAGCCGGCTGAGTCATGGGAAGTGCCTCGTATCGACGTGTCCGGCGAAGCGGATCCCGAGCGCGCGGCGGCTGCGTGGATCGCCGCGGAGATGGCGCGGCCCCGGGCGTGGGGTCTGCCGCCGCACCACGCGTCCGCGTTGCTCGCGCTGGCGCCCGACCGCCACTGGTTGTTCGCCTCCACCCACCATTTGGTGTCCGATGCCTTCGGAGCCGCCATCCTTGTCCGCCGGGTCGCCCAGGTGTACACGGCCCTGTTGGAAGGCCGCGATCCGGCCGTTGGTGCGTTGCCGGGCCTGTCGGCGCTGCTGGACGAGGAAGCGGAATACCGAGCCTCCGCGCAGTACCAGGAGGACCGCAGCTACTGGCGCGACAGGCTCGCCGGCGAGCTGCGGCCCGTCAGTCTCTCCAACCGCACGGATCCCGCAGCGCCCGCCATGCGCCGCGACACGGTGCGACTCGATCCCGGCGTCATGGAGGGCATGGAGAAGTCCTCGAAGCGCGTGCGTGCGTCCTGGCCGAGGTCCTTCACCACAGCGGTCGCCCTGTACGTCCACGGCGTCACCGGGGAGAAGGACGTGGTGTTGGGGCTCCCGGTCTCCGTGCGTCCGACCCCCCTGAGCCAGGCTGTGCCCGGGATGCGCTCCAACATTGTTCCGCTGTGCCTTCGCGTGGAGCCGTGGATGAGCGTTCAGGAGCTCACAGCACACGTCCGGCAGGAGATGCGGGCCGCCCTCGAGCATCAGCGGTACCGTCACGAGGAACTCCGCGCGGACCTCGGCATCCTTGACAACGGCGGGCGAATGAACGGTCCCGTCGTCAACATCATGCCGTTCGACTATGACCTGCGGTTCGGGCAGACACGCGGGCTGATGCGTAATCTGTCCAACGGCCCGGTCACCGACATCGACTTCATCTGCTACGGCACGCCCCAGGACCCCGAGGGTGTCCGGTTCGACCTGGACGCCAACCCCGACCGGTACACCCAGGAGGAGTTCGACGGCCACCTGGCGGGCTTCCTCAGACTGCTGGACACTCTCTACGGCCCGTCCGGAGACGCCCCCGCACCGGACCGCACCGTCGCGGACGTCCTCATGTCCGCTGCGCCTGATGCGGAGAGGATCAGGACCGTCCCCGAAGGGCAAGTGCTTGCGGTCGAGCGGGCCGTGCAATGGCTCGGCACCCCCTACTCCTGGGGCGGAGGCACACCCGAGGGCCCGAGCACGGGCTACTGCGACGGGACGAACGGCTACGGCCCCGACGGAGAGTGCGCTGCCGCCGTCACGGTCGGCTTCGACTGCTCAAGCCTCGTGCAGTACGCCTACTGGCCCCTCGTCCAACTGCCCCGCGTCTCCGCCGAACAGTACGTTGCGACCTCGCAACGCCCTGTGGAACGCCAAGCCCTGCAGCCCGGTGACCTGGTCTTCTGGCACAACGGGGACCGCGTCTACCACGTGGCCGTATACGCGGGCGGCGGCGAGGTGATCCACGCTCCGCGGACCGGCAAGAACATCGTCCGGGTCCCACTGGACGAGGCCATGCCCACGGAGCACTACCACGGCGCCACCCGCCCCCTGCACGCCCTCTCGGGCGACGCCAGGTGAGGCCGACCGCCACGGATTCACGTACACCGCAGGACACCACAGGAAAGAGCCGCGCAATGGCGCCCACTAGCATCGAGATCCGCCCCGCCGAACGGGAGGACCTGCCCCGCGCACAGGAGATCCACCGGCACTACGTCGTCGCCGGGTACGCCACGCTAGAGGAAGAACCGCTGCCGCTGGAGGCATGGCACGCCCTGCACGGGCGGCTGACCGGGGCTCGTCTGCCGTTCCTGGTCGCCGCCGCGGACGGGGCGGTCGTCGGGTTCGTCTACGCCACGCCCGTGCATCCCGGACCCGCCCACCGGCACGTCGTCCAGGTGTCGCTCTACCTCGCCCCGGACACGATACGGAAGGGTGTCGGCTCCCTGTTGCTGTGCCGGCTCCTCGACGAGGTCCGCACCGTCGGAGTCCGGGAAGCGGTCGGCCTGATCAACGACGTGGACAGCGAACCGACAGTGGCCTTTTTCCGTTCCCACGGCTTCACGCAGGTGGGCAGGTTGCAGGGCGTGGGCCTGAAGCACGGGCGGACCGTCGACACCATCCTCATGCAACGGTCCCTGCGGACCACGGCCCCTGCGCTCTGAAACACCGACAGCCGGGTCTGCGCGGCTGAAGCACGTACAGCCGGGTCTGCCGGCGCCCGCTCGGTGGAGCGCGTCGCGCAGGGCGGCGAGTGCCTGGCAGTCCTCGGCCCGCTCGGCCGTGCACCCGCTCTCGCATACGACGCGAAGTTCGCCATGGGCCATCACGCCGGAGGCCGGCGGTGCGTCGCCAGGCCGGAGGGTGATCATCTGGGCCCTTTCGCCGGTCCACTGCCTTTCGAGCGGGGCCAGGTTGACGACGACATGGCCTTGTTCGTCAAGGTCCACCATTCACACAGGCCGAGACCCGGGGGCCAGTCCCAATCGTCCGTCGGCGTGCTGGTGACCGTGTGTCCGGCGGCGTACGGGTGCAGGACGTCGTGGCCGCCGACGCCCGCCTCGTCGACGTAACTGCTCTCGGCGCGGTAGAGACGCAGGCCCGCATGTACGGGGTGTTCATCGCTCCTCCGTGGGCTGGGCGGCGTCCGCCAGACCGACACCGCGACACGCCGAAGAGGAAAATTCCGCCGTCATCGGGCCCTGCTGACGCCGGCGTCGAGGACACCGTCCACCGCCTGGTCACCCGGGCGAAGCAGGGGCCGCGGCTCACCCTTGCGGTCGTTAAGCGCGGTGACGGCGCCTCAGGGTTCGTGGTGCTTCCGAGAGTGGTGCGTGGAGCGGACGTTCGCCTGGCTGTTTCGCTCGCGCCGTCCGGTGCGCGCCTACGAGATGCTGCCCACCGCCCAACTCTGCCGCGACCACGCCTTGATCAGCACCGCGGCGACGACTGCAACCTGATCACGACTTCGCCACCAGAGTCAGAAGCCACCCCGGCGCACGGGCCGGGCATCGCAGAACCGTGCCTCGTTCGAGGTGTTCACCTCTGCGCAGGCAGACCGGAAGGGTAGACCGGAGAAGAGCGCTCGACAACGCGGTCGGGTCGCGTTGTCGTGTAGCGGACACGTGCCACCAGGCTTTCCCCCACCCGCGGCGGCGGTTGTTCCGCAGGCACGAATAGGACTGACTCGTGCATGTGCGGCGGCTCCGCAAACCGGCACCTCTCTCCCGCGTAGAAGAACGGGAACAGATGCCGGTTGACGGCAGCACGCCCGGCACCCGTCATGTGCCTGACGCGCGGTAGCACGCCGCGTAGAGTCCTTGGTGCCCTCAGACCGATGCCATGGGACGTGCCACCAGCCACCACGACCAGATGACCGTCGGACACGGCCCGGCGCTGCAGTTCGCCGAAGCGTTCCCCCGCGACCACACGTACCACGTTGAGGACGGTACTGCGGTACTCGGCGACCTGGTGGCCGCCCAGCCATAGTCGAGTGCCGACGCGGAGGCGGAAGTCGGTGTCCAGAAACTGTTGACGAAGCCGGGCCAGTTCGTCGACTCCGAGATGGGAGACGAAAAAAGTACGTGGCGACAGCCCGGCTGATCGCAGGCAGTCAATCCATGTGATGACCTCTGCCATGGCGTCGGAGGTGTTGGCACGGTTCAGCGGCAGATGGAGGGAGAAGCCCGCGCACCGCAGGTTCTTCACAGCCGCGGACAACGCGGGAAGATCCTGCTCGGTGACTCCGTGGCGCCGCATGGAGGACATGAGCTTCACGACCGTACGCGTCCCCGCGAGATCGCGGGCTCCCTCGACGGAGGCGACGGTCCGAATGATCCGATGCGACAGCGGTACCGACTCCTCACCCCGCCGATAGGGGGTCAGTATCAGTACGTCACGGCTGAAGATGTCCTGGATCTGGGCGGCTTCGTACGGAGTGCCAACGGCAAGAAGCCGCACCCCCAGACGTGCCGTCTCCTGCGCTACTCGCTGCTGCCCGAAGCCGTACCCGTTGCCCTTGCAGACCGGAACAAGTTCAGGGAACTGTCGCAGAATGGACTCCTGGTGCTCCCGCCAGCGCGAAGTGTCTATGGAGAGCGTGAGCGTCATCGCCAGTTGCAAACCTTCCGGTGCTATTGCGTGGTCCTGGAACTGAACCACAACTCGGCTACCTCACCCCGGCCGAGACCGGGCGGGCGGCACCAACACACCCTCGCGGCATAAAGGGTGTCCGAGATCACGGGGAAACCTCCAAGGCCGGGTAGCCGACGAAGACCACCACCCCCGCATACAGCGGCTGACGCTTGACGCTGGGTGTGTCAATTTTAGCGGCTCTGGCCCGTAGTCGGTGGTGACGTTGGGTGTCTGTCAGGGCAGGAGGATGCGGTGGCGGATTCTCTGAACTTGTGATCTTGGTCTGTTCAGGGGGTCCGTGGGGACGGGATTCCGAGGTCGACAGCGCGGCGTGACCGGTGGTCGATCTGGTTG
>NZ_JBJDQL010000049.1:0-70616 GCF_044903305.1 Streptomyces sp. NPDC019531
CGGTCCGGCGGCTCGGTTGCCTCAGATGTGCTCTGTAACGGACGCCGGCCGCTGCGGGCGGACACCCCCCACCCCGTCCCCTTCGCGCCATACGCGGCAAACGGCCCGTGGTGGCGCGCGGGATGGCGAACGGCTCGTGGTGGCGCGCGTGGTGGCGAACGGCTCGTCGTGGCGCGCGGGATGGCGAGCGGCTCGTGGTGGCGCGCGTGGTGGTTGGCGGTCCGTCGTGGCCGCGGGATGGGGAACGGCTCGTGGTGGCGCGCGTGGTGGTTGACGGTCCGTCGTGGCGCAGGCCGCCTGCAACCCCCTAGGGGCGCGGGGAACTGCGCGACCAGCCCCAACGGACCCGCACCCGCACGGCAACCCGACCCGGCACCCCTCTAGGCGCCCGCCGCCCGAACCATCCGCTCGCCCAACTTCCGTACCGCTTCCACGAGTTCCGTCGGTTCCTGGACCGTGAACTCCACCCCCGTCATGGCCAGCCGCACCGCCATCCACTCCACCGCATCCCCCACCGCCGCCCGCAACCGGCACCGCCCCTCGCCCAGAGACTCCGGTACCCCCACCCACCCCGGCACCCGCGCCCCCACCACCGACACATCGGCCTCGAAGGTCACGACCATCTCGTACGTCTCCTGCCGCCGGTACATCGACTGCCGCAGATACTCCGCCGCACTCCCCGTCGGCAGCTCCCGCGGAGCGAACCGTGCTCCGGTCGCGAAGGGGTCGCTCACCCGGTCGACGCGGAAGGTCCGCCAGTCGCCGCGGTCGAGGTCGTAGGCGACGAGGTACCAGCGGCGCCCGGTGGAGACCAGGCGGTACGGCTCCACGACCCGTCGGGACTCGGCGCCGTCCTTCGCGCGGTAGGCGAACCGGAGACGCTCGTGACCGGCCACCGTGGAGGCCATCACCGTGAGGGTCTCCGTCGCGATGGTCGCCCCGTCCCCACTGGTCAGCGGGGTTGTCGCGGACTGGAGGGTGGACACCCGGTGCCGTAGCCGGGAGGGCAGGACCTGTTCCAGCTTCGCCAGCGCTCGTACGGACGCCTCCTCCACGCCCTCGACCGCGTGCCCCGCTCCCGCGCGGAGGCCGACCGCGATGGCCACCGCCTCCTCGTCGTCGAGGACGAGCGGGGGCATGGCCTTGCCCGCGACGAGCCGGTAGCCGCCGTCGGAGCCCATGGTCGCCTGGACGGGATAGCCCAGTTCGCGGAGGCGGTCGATGTCCCGCCGGACCGTGCGGCGGGAGACCCCGAGGCGGTCGGCGAGCTCGCCGCCGGGCCATTCGCGGGGCGTCTGGAGGAGGGAGAGGAGCGTCAGGAGCCGTGCCGGGGTGTCCGTCGTCATGGTTCGAGGATGCCGTACGAGTAGGACGTGATCTGTCCTAGTGGGGTCGTAGGTTCTGGGTATGACCTCCACCGAGACCAGCCCTTCGGGCCCCCTCGACGCACAGCCCGCCGCGGGCGACCGGCGTCGTTGGTTCGCCCTCGCCATCGTGATGACCGCGGCCTTCATGGACCTCGTCGACGTCACGATCGTCAACATCGCCATCCCGTCGATCCAGCGGGACGCCGGCGCCTCCGTCAGCCAGATCCAGTGGATAACGGCCGGGTACGCGCTCGCCTTCGCCGCCGGCCTCGTCACGGGCGGACGGCTCGGTGACATCCACGGCCGCAAGCGGCTGTTCCTCCTCGGGATCGGCGGATTCACGCTCGCCTCCGCGCTGTGCGGCTTCGCCGCGAACCCGGAGATGCTGGTGGCCTCCCGGATTCTGCAGGGCGGTATGGCGGCGCTGATGGTGCCGCAGGTGCTGTCGATCGTGCACGCCACCTTCCCGGCCCATGAGCGGGGCAAGGTGTTCGGTCTCTTCGGCGCGGTCGTCGGGCTCGGGGCCGTCTCCGGTCCGTTGCTCGGGGCGCTGCTGACCGAGTGGAATCTGTTCGGGCTGGAGTGGCGGCCCATCTTCCTCATCAACCTGCCGGTCGGCATCGCGGGACTCCTGCTCGGCAGCCGCTTCATCACCGAGTCGAAGGCGCCCAAGGCGCTCAAGCTCGACCTTGTCGGGGTCGCCCTGGTCGTCCTCGGCCTGCTGATGCTGCTCTACCCGCTCACCCGGGGCCGTGAGCTGGGCTGGCCGCTGTGGGGGTACCTGTGCATGGCCGGTGCGCTCGTCGTGTTCGGTGCGCTGGTGGCGTACGAGCGCCGCAAGACCGCCCGCGACGGCTCCCCGCTGATCGAGCTCTCCCTGTTCCGCGTGAAGAGCTTCGCGGCCGGTATCGCGGTGCAGACCGTGTTCGGGATCGCGCTCGGCATCTTCTTCCTGGTGTGGACGCTGTACATGCAGTTCGGGCTCGGGTGGAGCCCGCTGCGGGCCGGGCTGACAGGGGTGCCGTTCTCCCTCGCCGTGTCCACGGCGGCGGGGCTGTCGGTGCAGCAGCTCGTGCCGCGCTTCGGGCGCAAGGTGCTCCAGGCCGGTGCGTTGCTGATGGCGGTCGGCGTGCTGCTCTACCTCTGGGAGGCCGAGCGGTACGGCATGTCGGTCAGCTCGTGGCAGATGACGTTGCCACTGGTCGTGATGGGAGTGGGCATGGGCCTGATCGTCGCTCCGCTGACGGACGCGGTGCTGTCGGAGGTGCCGCGCGAGCACGCCGGGTCGGCGTCGGGGCTCATCAACACCGTGCAGCAGATGGGCAACGCGCTGGGGCTCGGGCTGGTGTCGGTGGTGTTCTACGGGGTCATCGGCGACGACCTGCGACCGGAGCAGGTCGGCCCGGCCTTCGTGGACGCCTTCCAGCACGCGCTCGGGTGGGTCGCCGCGGTGATGGTCGTCATCTTCCTGCTGATGTTCGCGCTGCCCCGGCGGCCCGCGCAGCACATCGAGGGGGCGTCGGAGAGTCCGGTGGTGGAGGAGCGGGAGCCGCAGCCGGTGGGGTGAGGTTCCTGGTGGGGGCCCGGCATCTTCCGAGGTGCCGGGCCCTTCTGTTCTTTGCCTCCCCTGCTCGGACACCCTCAGAAGCCTGTTCATGCCCGAATCGCGTCCGAAACTGTTTACTTTCCGGAAATCCGGGCGTAGCCTCCGACTGAATCCACACGTTCGGGCATGGGTCGGAGGCGAACGGACATGTACGCACCGGAGCGGCAGCAGGAGATTCTCCGGCTCGCGCGAGACGGCGGGCGGGTGGACGTCGTCTCGCTGGCCGAGGAGTTCCAGGTCACGGCCGAGACCATCCGGAGAGATCTGAAGGCCCTCGACCGCGCGGGGCTGCTGCAACGGGTGCATGGCGGGGCCATCCCGGCCGGCCGTCTCGACTTCGAGCCGGACCTCGCCGAGCGCGAGACGACCGCGGCCGACGAGAAGGACCACATCGCCAAGGCGGCCCTCGCGGAACTGCCGACCGAGGGCACCGTGATCCTCGACGCCGGTACGACCGTCGCCCGCCTGGCCGCCGCGGTCCCGCTGGAGGCCTCGCTCACCGTCGTCACCCACAGCCTGCCGATCGCGGCCCGCCTCGCGGACCACCCCGGCATCCAGCTCCATCTCGTCGGGGGGCGCGTACGGCACCGTACGCGCGCCGCCGTCGACGCCTGGGCGCTGCGGGCGTACGGCGAGATCCGGGCCGATGTCCTCTTCGTGGCGGCCAACGGCTTCTCCGCCGACCACGGCCTCACCACCCCCGACCTCGCCGAGGCCGCGGTCAAGCGCGCGGCGATCGCCGCCGCCCGCCGCGTGGTGCTGCTCGCCGACTCCGCCAAGCACGGCCAGGAGCACTTCGCCCGCTTCGGCGACCTGAGCGACGTGGACCTGCTGATCACCGACAGCGGGCTGAGCCCCGAAGACACCGCCGCCGTCGAGCGCGGCGGCACGGAAGTAGTGCGCGCATGATCCTCACCGTCACCCCGAATCCGTCCCTGGACCGCACGTACGAGGTTCCGTCCCTGGAGCGCGGCGAGGTCATCCGCGCCACCGGTGAACGCATGGACCCGGGCGGCAAGGGCGTCAACGTCTCGCGAGCCGTCGCGGCCGCCGGGCAGCGTACGGTCGCCGTACTGCCGCTGGGCGGTGCGCCGGGCGCGCTGGTGGCGGATCTGCTCGACGCGCAGGGCATCGAGGTCGCGCCGGTGCCGGTCCAGGGCGCCACCCGGTCGAACATCGCGCTCGCGGAGTCCGACGGGGTGCTCACGAAGATCAACGCGCCGGGGCCCGAACTGTCCGCGGCCGAGCAGGAGTTGCTGCTGGAGACGGTGCGCTCGCAGTCGCGTGACGCCTCCTGGATCGCGTGCTGCGGAAGCCTGCCCCGGGGGCTCGCGCCGTCCTGGTACGCCGAGGTGGTCGCGCGGGCGCACGCCGGAGGCGCGCGGATCGCACTGGACACCTCGGGGCGCGCGCTCCTGGAGGCACTGCGCGAACGGCCCGACGTGGTGAAGCCGAACGCGGAGGAGCTCGCGGAGGCCGTCGGGCGGCCGTTGGCGACGGTCGGCGACGCCGTGAAGGCGGCCGAGGAACTGCGCGAGATGGGCGCGCACGCCGTGCTCGCGAGCCTGGGCGCCGACGGGCAGCTGCTCGTGGACGGCTCGGGCGCCTGGTTCGGCAGCGCGCACGTGGAGGTCGTACGCAGCAATGTCGGCGCCGGTGACTCCTCGCTGGCCGGCTTCCTGATCGCCGGCGGCGGCGGACCCGAGGCGCTCGCCTCCGCGGTCGCGCACGGCGCCGCCGCCGTCCAGCTGCCCGGCAGTGTGATGCCGACGCCGTTCGATCTGGACCCGGCGTCCGTGACGGTGACGGCCGAGGTGCCGGTGGACCGAGTGCTGAAGGAGCCGGTGTCATGACGGACCTGCGGTTCTTCTCGATGGCGGACTCCCCGTTACCCGCCTCCGCCACCCGTACCGGCGTCCCCCTGATCCCCCACTGCACCCCCGTCCCCACCCCTCCCGCCCACTCCACTCCCCGGGCGATACGCGTGCGAAGGAGCCCGCGATGAGCGACATGATCACCGCGGACCTGGTCGACCTCGACCTGTCCGCCGATACCAAGGAAGCGGCGGCACACGCCCTCGCCGAGCGCATGGTCGCCCTGGGCCGGGTGACCGACCTGGACGGCTTCCTCGCCGACGTGGCCGCCCGTGAGGCCCAGATGCCCACCGGCCTCGACGGCGGTATCGGCATCCCGCACTGCCGCAGCGAGCACGTGACCGAGCCGACGCTCGCCTTCGGGCGCAGCGCCGCCGGGATCGACTTCGGCGCGGCGGACGGACCCGCCGACCTGATCTTCCTGATCGCCGCACCGGCCGGCGCGGACGACGCCCACCTGACGATCCTGTCCTCGCTCGCGCGGCAGCTGATGAACGCCGAGTTCACGGACGCGCTGCGGTCCGTCGGGGACGCGGCGGACGCGGCGGCGCTGATCCGCGGCGACGAGGTGCCGGCGGCGGACGCCACCGAAGACTCCGTTGCGGCATCGGCGGCGGCCTCCGCCGATGCCGCAACGGCAGACACCACCCCGGACGCTCCGCAGGGCCCGTTCCGGATCGTCGCCGTCACCTCCTGCCCGACCGGTATCGCCCACACCTACATGGCGGCCGAGTCGCTGGAGAACGCAGGCCGTGAGGCGGGCGTCGAACTCGTCGTCGAGACGCAGGGCTCGGCCGGTTTCGACCGGCTGGACCCGGCGGTCATCGCGGCCGCGGACGGTGTGATCTTCGCTCACGACGTCCCCGTACGCGACAAGGACCGCTTCGCCGGCAAGCCGACCGTCGACGTCGGTGTGAAGGCGGGCATCAACCGCCCCGCCGAACTCATCACCGAGGTGCGCGGGAAGGCGGCACGCGGCGAGGTCAGCGCGGCCGCCAAGGGCGGAACGCCGGTCGAGCGGGCCGGTGACCCCGGCGACAGCTACGGCACCAAGCTGCGCAAGTGGCTGATGACCGGCGTGAGTTACATGGTCCCGTTCGTCGCGGCGGGCGGTCTGCTGATCGCCCTCGGCTTCGCGATCGGCGGCTACCAGATCAACGGCGCCAAGTCGGTCTCCGAGCACTTCGACTGGGGCCAGGTCGACAGCTGGGGCGCACTGCTGTTCCAGATCGGCGGGGTCGCCTTCGGCTTCCTGATCCCCGTCCTCGCCGGATACATCGCCTTCGGCATGGCCGACCGGCCAGGACTCGTGCCCGGCTTCGTCGGCGGAATGATCTCCGTCAACATCAACGCCGGCTTCCTCGGCGGCCTGATCGCCGGTCTGCTGGCCGGTGGCGTGGTCCTCGCCATCCAGCGGGTGAAGATCCCGCCGGTGCTGCGCGGCATCATGCCGGTGGTCGTGATCCCGCTGGTCTCCTCGATCGTCGTCGGCTTCCTGATGTTCATCGTGATCGGCAAGCCGATCGCCGAGGCACAGAAGGGCATGACGGACTGGCTCAACGGCCTCTCCGGCACCAACGCGATCCTCCTCGGCGTCCTCCTCGGCCTGATGATGTGCTTCGACCTCGGCGGCCCGGTCAACAAGGTCGCCTACGCCTTCGCCACCGCCGGGATCGCCGTACAGGACCCGAGCGACTCCGCGATGAAGGTCATGGCCGCCGTGATGGCCGCCGGCATGGTGCCCCCGCTGGGCATGGCCCTCGCGACCACCGTCCGCAAGAAGCTGTTCACCCCCGCCGAACGCGAGAACGGCAAGGCGGCCTGGGTGCTGGGCGCCTCCTTCATCTCCGAGGGCGCGATCCCGTTCGCCGCGGCCGACCCGCTGCGTGTCATCCCCGCCTCCATGGTGGGTGGCGCGGTCACCGGCGGCCTGACCATGGCCTTCGGTTCCACCCTGCGCGCCCCGCACGGCGGGATCTGGGTCACCTTCCTGATCGGCAAGCCGTTCCTGTACCTGCTGGCCATCGCCATCGGTACGGCGATCACGGCCGGCCTGGTCATCGTCCTCAAGGGCATGCGCAAGACGACCCCGGCGGTCGAGGCCCCCGCGGCGCCCGCTCCCGCGGCGGAGGCGAAGCAGCCCGTCGCCGCGTGACCCTGTGCCCCTTTGGGCAGCTGTGAGTTGTTCACGGCACCTGCGAGATACGTCACGGTCCGGGACCAAAGTCCCGGACCGTGGTGTCTACTGGAGCGCATGCCTGAGCACGTCTCCGTCTACCAGTTGCTTGGTATGACCCTGCTTGTCCTGGTGGTCGTCGCCTGGGCGATGGGCCTGGCCTACATGCTGCGCCGCGGCCGCCACGAGGCCGCCCTGTGGCGCGTCGCCCATGGCCTGCCCGCCCTGCCCCAACAGCGAAAGGCCGCGCCCGGCCACGAGTCCGTCGAACTGACTCCGGCGGAGGAGGACGCCTTCGCGGGTCTGGTACGACAGCTCAGCGGCGGCCGCTGACCCGGCTCCCGGCGCCGGCCGTACGGTGGTGCTCCGCGCGTGAGCTCGCTCAGGAGACCTGCGCCGCGCGCCGCTCCATCGCCTCCCGGGCCGCGTCCTCGCTGACGTACACCTCGCACATGTGCCGCCCGTCGGGCGTCGCCGTGTGCTCGGCCTCCCACAGGGAGATCTCCGCGCCGTCGCGCAGCAGGAACGCGTGCTCGTACAACGAGTAGCCCAAACCGCCGGCGCGTCCCGCCCGGCACGGGCGGCCGAACGCCTGGGTGATCTGGTGCGCGAACGCGTTCGTCAGCAGCGCGGCCGTCTCCGAGCCCGGCCGGTCCGGGTTCTCCGCGCGGCGCAGGAGCCGACGCGCGTGGTCCGCCGAGTCGTCCGGGACGTAGGCGTGGCGCGGGGCGTGGACCGGCGAGAGCTGCACCGTCACCGGCAGCTCGAAGTCCGGGGTGTCCGACGGCAACGGCAGTCGCGCGGTCGCTTCCCGCAGCTCCTCCTCGTCGACGTACACCTCGTGCTGCGGAACGCTGTCCCGCGCGGTGTTGTGGACGAGCTCCCACAGCGTCAGCGCCGAGCCGTCGGCGAGCAGCCAGGTGTGCCGGTACGTCTCGCGGTGCAGCCCCGCGCTGTGGTGCGCGGAGTGCAGTGAACTGTCGTGCGCCAGCGCGCAGTCCAGCCGCCGAATCGTCTCGTCGGGCAGCTCGAAGGAGTTCAGGGCACGACCGAGGAGCCGCGCGAGGTGCTCCTCCGGAGACTCGGGCGACTCGGGTGGTTCGTACGCTGCCGTCTCGTACGGAACGCTCAAGGTTTCTCCCGGCGTTGCTGCATGTCACCTTGTGGGTGCATACCGTAGCTCCTCGGTCGGACATCATGTCCGGGAACCGAGAAAACGTACGCTCGGAAAACTCCCGGGCCGCGCAGGAAGTTCCCACGCGGCCCGATGATCCGTCAAAAATCCCCGGTCAGAGGGGCCTTGATGCGATCACGACGTACTGACGGCGCTCCCCGCGACCCACTCGTTCCACGACATGTTCCAGCCGTTCAGCCCGTTGTCGGGCGCGACCGTCTTGTCGGGGGAGTTCTTGACGATCACCACGTCCCCGATCAGCGAGTTGTCGTAGAACCACTTCGCCGGAGTGTCCGCCTGCCCGCCCCTGACGTCCTGCAACCCGACACAGCCATGGCTGGTAGCGGTGTGCCCGAAGGGCGGATTCCCCTTGTTGTACCAGTAGTTGCCGTGGATGAAGGTCCCCGACTGCGTCAGACGCATCGCGTCCGGGACGTCCTTGATGTCGTACGCGTTGGCGAGGGCGACCGTCCTGCTGTCCATGCGGATCTTCTTGTACTTCTCGGAGATCACCATCTGCCCGTTGTACGTGGTGAACTCCGGGCTGCCCGTGGAGATCGGCACCGTCTTGACGGTCGTACCGTCCCGTACGACCTTCATGCTCTGTGTGTGGGCGTCCACGGTGGACACCTGGGACCGCCCCACGGTGAAGCTGACGGTCTTCTCCTGCACCCCGGACACGCCGTTCGCACCCTGGACCCCGTCCAGGTCGATCTTCATCGTGACCTTGGAGCCGGCCTTCCAGTACTCCTCGGGCCGGAAGTCGAGCCGCTGCGTCCCGAACCAGTGGCCCACCACCTGCTGCCCACTGCTGGAGCTGACGGTGATGTGCGACTGCACGGCCTTCTTGTCGCTGATCGCCTTGTCGAAGTTGAACGACACGGGCATCCCGACACCGACCGTCGTCCCGTTGTCCGGTGTGTACGTGCCGATGAAGCTGTTCGCCTTGGAGACGGTCGTGAAGACGGACTTCGCGGCCACGGCCTTCCCGTCCGAGTCCTTGGCGGTGGCGGCGATCTCGTACTTCGTGCCGCGCTCCAACTGCTCAGCCGGCTTCCAACTGCCCCCGTTCGACGCCATCGAGCCCGGCACGTCCTGCCCCGTGCCCGCGACCGTCATCTTCACGCCGGTCAGCGTGCCGTCGCTGACCTTCACGCCGGTCCTGTTGATCGACGCTCCGGTCGAGCCGTTCTTCGCCGAGATGACGATCTCCGCGGCAGAGGTCTTCGCGGGGTTCTTCCCGTCCTTGCCTTCGCTCTTGGTGTCCGTGCCGCCACCGCACGCAGTGAGGGTGAGGGCGCCGACCATGATGACGACACAGGCTCCCAGTGCGCGCCGCGCTGCTATGTCCGGCGTTGTCACGGGCTGCTCCAGATTCGTGTGATCTACGTTGTCCGCTCCACTCCGTGAAGAAAGAGGGACCCGGTCCCCTCGCGGGTTCCCTCAGAACCGATCGAATGCCACCACTCTGCGCTGAGCTTGAACCGGGCGCCCAGGAAAGTGCCGGGTTCGGTTGTCGCGCGGCTGCCGGCCGGTGGCGGCTGATCGCGCAGTTCCCCGCGCCCCTGAGTAGGGACGGTGTACGCGCCTCAAGCCGCGTACGGCCCCGACCCACCCACCGGACCGCAGGCATACAGCGGCGCGGGGAACTGCGCAAAACGCCCGCCCCCACCAAGCCGCACAGGCCGCCGCAGGCATCCCGGCCTCAGGCCTCCGCCCCGTACAACTCCTCGTACGCCGGCCACACCCCACCCACCCCCGATACCGACTCCGCCGCCCGCACAGCCCGCACGATCGCCCGCGTCACCACATCCGCCCCCGCGGCCAGCACGGAGTTGAGCGCGAGCGGGTTCGCGGTGTCGAGCGCCCGCGCCCCCGTGGCCAGAGCGAACACCGTGTCGCCGTCGTGAAGCAGGTGCACCGGCCGCACCGCGCGCGCGATCCCGTCGTGCGCTGTGCCGGCCACCTTCTGCGCCTGCGCCTTGGACAGTTCCGCGTCGGTGGCCACCACCGCGAGCGTGGTGTTGAGCGGCGGCGTCCCGTTCTTCGCCGCGGTCTCGGCGAGCCGCCGACAAGCGGCCTCATGCACCCGCGCCTCAGGACGGTCCACCCGCCCCTGGAACAACTCCCCGTACAGCACCCCCGTCTCCGGATCCAGCACCGACCCCACCGCGTTGACCACCACCAGCGCCGCCACAGTGACCCCCGAGTCGAGCACGATGCTCGCCGTCCCCACACCCCCCTTCAACGCCCCGGCCGCGGCCCCCGTCCCCGCCCCCACACACCCCTCGCGCACCACCGCACCGACGGCACTCGCCGCCGCGGCCTCCACAGCCTCCCGCCCGGTCGCCGCATCAGGTCGGGCCCGGAAGTCCCCGCCCCGCCCGAGATCGAAGACACAGGCGGCGGGCACGACCGGCACCACATGCGAGGGATCCGGTCCTACCCGCACCCCCCGCCCCCGCTCCTCCAACCAGGCCATCACCCCGGACGCCGCGTCGAGCCCGTACGCGCTGCCCCCGGTCAGCACGATCGCCTCGACCTTCTGCACCAGGTTGCGCGGGTCCAGCGCGTCGGTCTCCTTGGTGCCGGGACCTCCGCCCCGCACATCCACCGCGGCGACGGCCCCACCGTCCGGGGCGAGCACGACGGTGGTGCCGGTGAGCCAACCGTCGCCGGTGCGCGTCGCATGTCCCACGCGCACCCCGGCGACATCCGTCAGAGCGTCAACTGTCATGGGACCAGTCTCGTCCAGCCGCCACCCCGGCCCCATGAGGTCACGCCGCCGGAATCCGCTCCCCGCGCTCCCCGCCTTCCCGGACGGCCATGCGCGCGGTCAGCGTCGTCCCGGTCACCACGGCCAGAGCCGCCACGATGCCCGCCGCGAACACCGCCCAGTCGTCCAGGAACGTGCAGCAAATCACCAGCAACGCCGTGACCGGCAGCACCAGTTGCTGTGCGATACCCACTTTGAAGTGCCGCGAATGCAGCACCCACACGGTGAGCAGATAGAGCGCGGTCGGCAGGGTCACGGCGGCCGACGCGGCCAGGGTGGAGATGTGTGCCTTTCCGACGGCCTGCTCGACGGCGACCTCCAGGCCCGCCCCGATCGCGGCGGCCGAGGCGAAGACCAGGTAGTGGCCGTAACCCCACAGGAACGCCTGCTTGTTGGAGCGCAGATGGCCGTGGATGGGCACCACGAAGTAGATCCACCAGGCGGCGAAGATGATCAGCAGTCCGCCCGCGGCGATCGGCAGGAGTTCGTCCAGCGCGTCGTTCTCGTCGATACCGGACTTCACGGCGACCGTGGCGGCGGCGATCGTCTCGCCGAGCACGATGATCGTGAACAGCCCGTACCGTTCCGCGATGTGGTGCGGATGCCACGACGTCGGATGGTCCTTCTCGGCGAAGGGCGGCACACACATCTCCAGCAGCGCCATCACCAGGAAGACCCAGGACCGTCCGCCCTCGGGCAGCACCAGCAGCCCCACCCAGCCGACCTGGCACAGCAGCACGCCGGCCACGTACCGCAGGGTCATCGTCCGCTCCGCGCCCTCGCTCGAACGCGCCACCCGCAGCCACTGCACGATCAGCGCCAGCCGCATGATCACATAGCCCAGCAGCACGGCCAGGAAGTCGTGGTCCTCGAACGCCCGGGACACCCCGGCCGCCAGCACCAGGACACCGGAGATCTGTACCAGGGTGACGACCCGGTAGAGCGCGTCGTCGTTGTCGTACGCCGAGGCGAACCAGGTGAAGTTCATCCACGCCCACCAGATGGCGAAGAAGACCATCGCGTAGTTCAGGATGCCCTCGCCGGCGTGGCCCTCGGCGACGGAGTGCACCAGGGCCACGCCTGCCTGGGCGATGGCCACGACGAAGCACAGGTCGAAGAAG
Organism: Streptomyces sp. NPDC019531; assembly: GCF_044903305.1. NCBI lineage: Bacteria > Bacillati > Actinomycetota > Actinomycetes > Kitasatosporales > Streptomycetaceae > Streptomyces > Streptomyces sp. NPDC019531. Next base: position 12,095 of record NZ_JBJDQL010000049.1, read on the forward strand.
AGCTCCAGCGGCGAGGCGACCCGGTGGGCCTCGTCCCGGCCGCGGGCGGTGAGTCTGCGCAGTGGACTGCGCGTCGGACTGGGCGTCATGGCCCAAGCACAGCAGATGCCCACCCGAAATTCTTGTGACCGATTCCACAAGCCGTCGTGGTGGGGGATCCGCGTCAGACGAGCCGTCGGCGCGGCTGCCGTACCCTGGATCCGTGAGTACCGCCCCCGATCCCACGCCTGCCGAACCGAGGCCCGCGCTGGTCTTCGACGACCCGCTGGACCAGCAGTCCTCGGACGACACCGACCGAGGCTGGGGCGACCGGCCGCGCACCGAGAACGACAGCGCGGCCGACCTGAAGCGCTTCCTCGACGAGAAGCCGCCCCACCACATCTGAGCGATCCGCACGGCGGCCCGCCACAGACGGCGGGCCCGGCCCGTCAGCGTGCGTCGTGCCCCGAGCCCCGCTGCGCGACCAGCGCGTCGCGGATCTCCTTGAGGACCTCCAGCTCGGTTACCTCGATGACCTCGTGTGTCCCCTCCTTCGCCTTCCTGCGGGCCTCCACCCGGGCCAGGTACTTCGCCATCGGCAGGACCATCAGGAAGTACACGACGGCCGCGGTGATCACGAAGCTGAGCGTGGCGCCGAGGACCGAGCCCCACCTGATCGGGATGCCGCTCAGCACGGTGCCGTCGGCCGTTACCTTGCACGGGTCCCGGAGACACGAGCTGTAGCTGTCGAGGTTCTTGGTGCCGATCGCCCCCACCAGCGGGTTGATCACGCCCTTCACCACCGAGTTCACGATGTTGGTGAAGGCGGCGCCGATGACCACCGCGACTGCCAGATCGACGACGTTCCCGCGCATCAGGAAGGCCTTGAAGCCCTCCCAGACGCTCGGCTTCTTCTCGCTCACCCAGAGGCCTCTTCTCGCACGCGCACGTTGTGGAACAAACAGCTCCGCAACCTACGTCAACGTGCGGTGACCATGTCCAATGGGGTGGCTCGAAAGGGAGACTTGACACAAAGGTGCGCAACAGGCGAAATGCACTGCTCAACACAGCGTCACCGCCAACCGCGCCGTCGAACTCGCTCCGACCAGGCGCGCCGCCGTGGCACGCGGTACCGACAGAACGACCAGCGCCCCGCTTCCGTCCGCACCATCCAGCGCCTGCGGAACCTTCGACACCCGCGCCCCGTGCGCGACCACGTGCGCGTCGCCGCCCGTCGCCGACTCCTCCGCGGCGATCACGTCGACCCGGTCGCCGGGTCGCAGCAGCCGGACCGTCGCCCCGTCGGCGATCCGCACCGGCGCCGACACCATCGCGACGGCCCGGTGCCCCCGCACGGGGTCGGCCACCGGATGCCCGCGCGCCCCGTCGGCGTTCCGCGGGCCCGCCGCCACCAGCGCGGCCGCGGTGACGACCAGACCGACGGCCACGGCCCGTCGCCGGTGCCGCACGAGCTGCCGTAGCTGATACCGCCCGCCGCGCACTCGCACGGGAGCGAAGTGCGGGACCTCGCAGGTCGGCGGAGCGTCCGTACCGGGCGGGTGCGGAGTGAGGAGAGAAGGGGGCGGAGCGAAGGACATGAGGATCACCACCAGCGACGGGAGTTCGGCTTGCGATGCCACGATGAGGCTTCGCGCCGGATTCCGCTGAGGCCGGTGGGCTACCGACAGATTGTGGAAAACTCCCTCACCCGAACGAGAACTTCCGCCGCCGCTACGGCAGTTCGAACCCCGGATTCATCCCGCCCAGCGCGTTCACGCAGAGACAGTCCCGCTCCTCCTGCGAAGGCAGCGCGGCCACCGCGTCGAACAGCACTCCGCGCAGCCGGTCCACGTTCGCCGCGAACACCCGCAGCACCTCGTCGTGCGACACGCCCTCCCCGGTCTCGGCGCCCGCGTCGAGGTCGGTGACCAGGGTCAACGATGTGTAACAGAGCTCCAGTTCACGGGCGAGCGCCGCCTCCGGATGGCCGGTCATGCCCACCACCGACCAGCCCTGCGCCTGGTGCCACAACGATTCGGCACGCGTCGAGAACCGCGGGCCCTCGATCACGACCAGCGTCCCGCTGTCCACCGCCTCCCAGTCCCGCCCGCGGGCCGCCTTCAGCGCGGCCGCCCGCCCGACGGGGCAGTACGGGTCGGCCAGGGACACGTGCACCACGTTCGGCACGCCGCCGCCCGGCAGCGGCAACCCGTCGAAGTACGTGCCCACCCGGGACTTCGTACGGTCGACCAGCTGGTCCGGCACCAGCAGTGTGCCCGGCCCGTACTCGGGGCGCAGCCCGCCCACGGCGCAGGGACCGAGGACCTGTCGTGCGCCCACCGACCTGAGCGCCCACAGATTCGCCCGGTAGTTGATCCGGTGCGGCGGCAGATGGTGGCCGCGCCCGTGCCGGGGCAGGAAGGCCACCCGTCGGCCGGCGACCTCGCCGAGGAAGAGGGAGTCGCTGGGCGGACCGTAGGGGGTGTCCACCTGGACCTCGGTCACGTCGTCGAGGAACGAGTAGAAGCCCGAGCCGCCGATGACGCCGATCTCTGCGTTGATCTCTGCGTTCGCCATGAGCAGCACAGTATCCGGCCCCGAAATCCCGCGGCGACCGACCTGGAGAACGCCAAGAACCCCGCCGTCCTACGACGACAGGGTCCCGGAAGCGAGGCTTACGCGGCGGAGCTGCTGCTGGACGAGGTGCCCGTGCTCGACGACTTCGAGTCCGAGGAGGACGAGGAAGAAGACGAGGACGACTCGGACGACGACGAGGTGGACGTCGACGGCTTCGAGGACGACGACGCCGCGGTGCTGCTCGACGAGGAGCCACGGCTGTCGTTGCGGTAGAAACCGGAGCCCTTGAAGACGATGCCGACCGCGGAGAACACCTTCTTGAGGCGGCCCTGGCAGTTCGGGCACTCGGTCAGGGCGTCGTCGGTGAATTTCTGCACCGCCTCGAGGCCCTCGCCGCACTCGGTGCACTGGTACTGGTAGGTCGGCACTTGTCTTCCTCCTGGCACTCTCACTCAATGAGTGCTAACGAGGGTCCATAGTGACGTATTCCCGAGGATCAGTCCACTGCCACCGGCACTCGGTGACCGATACCACGTGCGACCGTCCGGCTGCGGGAGCGTCCCGACAGGTGTGATCGCAGCGCCAGCAGGGTCGCGAGGGCCAGCAGGGTGCCGCCCATGGGCACCAGGAATCCGGCGCCGCTCCAGAAGCGGTCCTCCAGCTGTCCGGCGATCGTGACGGCGGCCGCCTGGCCGAGTGCCACGGCTCCGGTCAGCCAGGTGAAGGCCTCGGTGCGGGTGCCGGCCGGGACCAGGTTCTCGACCAGGGTGTAGCCGGTGATCAGGGCGGGCGCGATGCACATCCCGACCAGGAGGCCGAGGCCCGCCAGGACGGGCACCGAGTGCGCGGCCCACAGGCCGGAGGCCGTCAGGGCGAGGGCGCCGTATGCGACGACCAGGCGCCGCCTCGGGGCCACCTTCCAGGCGATGGCGCCGCAGACCAGCCCGGAGAGCATGTTGCCCGCGGCGAAGACGCCGTACAGGACGCCGTTCAGACCGGGTTCGCCGATGGACTCGCTGAACGCGGCCAGCGAGACCTGCATGCCGCCGAAGACGGAACCGATGCCCAGGAAGGTCACGATCAGGACGCGTACGCCGGGGACGCGCAGAGCCGAGGTGTGCTCCACGCGCGCGTGCTCCCCCGAGCCGACGGGCGGCTGCGTGCCATGCTGCGCGGCGAACAGCAGGCCGCCCAGCAGGGTCAGCGACGCCTCCGTCAGCAGGCCCGCGGCGGGGTGGACGGCGGTGCACAGGGCGGTGGCCAGCAGGGGGCCGAAGACGAAGGTCAGCTCGTCCGTGACGGACTCGAAGGCCGCGGCCGTGGTCATCAGGGGCGAGCCCTGGAGCTGCACGCCCCAGCGCGCACGCACCATGGGGCCAACCTGCGGCACGGAAGCACCTGTGGGCACGGCCGCCGCGAACAGGGCCCACAAGGGCGCGTGCGAGAGGGCGAGGGCCGTCAGGGTCAGGCCCGACAGCGTGTGCACCAGGACGCCGGGGATCAGCACGGCGCGCTGTCCGTAGCGGTCCGCGAGACGGCCGCTGCCGGGCGCGAACAGCGCCATGGAGACGCCGGTGACGGCCGCCGCGGCGCCCGCCGCGCCGTACGAGCCGGTGGTGTGCTGCACGAGCAGCACGATGGAGATGGTGAGCATCGCGAACGGCTGGCGTGCCGCGAAGCCGGGGAGCAGGAACGTCCAGGCGCCGCGCGTGCGCAGCAGCTGCCCGTATCCCGGGCGGGAGGAGGTGACCGTGGATGCCACGGCCCGTGCCTTTCTGCCGCCTGGTAGCGCGACTCCCTTTCCCAGGGATGGCGCCGAGAGCTGTCCTCTTGCGCGGACTGCGGTAGATGCCGAAGGCCACTGCTCAGGGACGTCTCGGCCGCCATACGGTCGCGCCAGCTCTGCGTCAGGCAGAGTTGGTTCGATCAGGGGTGCGCGCTCATCGTACAGGGAGCGCGAAACACCCTCTTAACGTGCGCTGTCGGCGCCGCCCGTGCCCAGCCATCCGGCGAGCTTGCCGCCGTGGCCCACCGCCCGCAGCCGCTGTTCCGCGGCGTCACGGACCGGGTCGGTGGCGACGACGAGGAGTTCGTCCCCGCGCCGCAGCACCGTCGTGGGCAGCGGAACGAACGATTTTGCATCGCGGACGACCAGGGTGACCGCGGCGCCGGCCGGCAGTCGCAGCTCGTTGACCTCGACGCCGTGCATGCGGGACCCCTCGGGGATCAGGACGGACAGCAGGTGTCCGCGCAGTCGCTCCAGGGGCGCCGACTCGATGCCGAGGTCGGCGGCCTCGGGGTCTCCGCCAAGGCGCAGCGTGCGGGCCAGCCAGGGCAGTGTCGGCCCCTGGACGAGGGTGTAGACGACGACCAGGACGAAGACGATGTTGAAGATGCGGCGGCTGCCCTCGATGCCACTCACCATGGGGATCGTCGCCAGGATGATGGGCACGGCGCCGCGCAGCCCGGCCCAGGACATGAGGGTCTGCTCCTGCCACGGCACCCGGAACGGCGTCAGGCACAGCACGACGCTCAGGGGCCGCGCCACCATGGTCAGCACGAGCCCGATGACGAGCCCGGGCAGTACGTCGTCGCCCAGTTCGTGCGGGGTGACCAGCAGGCCGAGCAGCACGAACATGCCGATCTGCGCGATCCAGCCGAGCCCGTCCGCGAAACCGCGGGTGGCGGGCCAGTGCGGCAGCTTGGCGTTGCCCATTGCCATGGAGGCGAGGTAGACGGCGAGGAAGCCGCTGCCGTGAGCCAGCGCGCCGGCCGCGTACGCGGTGACGGCGATCGCCATGACGGCGATCGGATACAGACCGGAGGCGGGCAGGGCGACGTGCCTGAGGCCCCAGGAGCCCAGCCAGCCCACCGCGATGCCTATGGCGGCGCCGATCGCCAGCTCCAGGGTTATCTCGCCGATCAGCGCGTACCAGTGCTCGACCGGGCCGGTCTGGGAGAAGGCGACCACCAGGATGACGACAGGAGCGTCGTTGAAGCCGGACTCGGCCTCCAGCGTGCCCGTCACGCGCGCGGGGAGGGGGATCTTGCGCAGCACCGAGAAGACCGCCGCCGCGTCCGTCGAGGAGACGACCGCCCCGATGATGAGCGCCTGGCGCCATTCGAGGCCGATCAGGTAGTGCGCGGCCGTCGCCGTGACCCCGACGCTCACCGCGACCCCGGCCAGCGCCAGCGCGGTGGCGGCGGGCAGGGCCGGTTTGATCTCCTTCCACTTCGTGGCGAGGCCGCCCTCGGCCAGGATCACGACCAGGGCCGCGTACCCGATGACCTGGGTCAGCTCGGCGTTGTCGAAGTGGATGTCGCCGATGCCGTCCTGGCCCATGGCGATGCCGATCCCCAGGTACACGAGCAGGCTGGGGAGCCCGCTGCGCGAGGAGATCCGGACCGCTGCCACGGCGACGAGCAGGACGAGCGAGCAGACGAGCAGGAGCTGGTTGAGGTGGTGGACTGTCAGCGGCCGTTCCCTTCCCTGGCTCACTCGCGTCACGCGCGTGAGCTCACGTACATAGGACACGAAGTGAAAGGACTCCGCATCCAAGTACTTCGTTACCTTACCTAACTCTTGACGATTTCTTGACGCTAGGCGAGGCATGATCGAACGCCCGTCCGCGCTGGTTCCCGACTCCGCGTCAAGTGGCGCCGGGCCCTGCGCCTATGGTTGCTCCAGCGCGCAGAGCCTGTGTCACATCCCCGGCCGGGCGCGCGGCGTCTGGTGCGTGCGGCCGGGGATGTGACACAGGCTCTCAGTCAAAAGCACAGCCCGCCCTGCCGCTCGCGTTAGGACAGCAAGGACAGCGATGCCCCCCACCACCACCGCCTCATCGGGTCAGCAGCCCGGCAAGTCCGGCAGGAAGAAGGGGCGCAGAGCCCGCCTGGTCGTCCTGGTGCTCGTACTGGCCATCATCGGCGGTGTCGCCTACGGCGGGTACTGGTCGGTCAGCACGGTCCGCGCGTCCTTCCCGCAGACCAAGGGATCGATCACGCTCGAAGGCCTGTCGGGCCCCGTGGACGTCAAGCGCGACAGCTACGGCATCCCGCAGATCTACGCCTCCTCCGACGCGGACCTGTTCATGGCGCAGGGCTACGTCCAGGCCCAGGACCGGTTTTACGAGATGGACGTGCGCCGGCACATGACCTCCGGGCGCCTGTCGGAGATGTTCGGCGAGGGCCAGGTGGACAACGACGAGTTCCTGCGCACGCTCGGCTGGGACCGGGTCGCGAAGGAGGAGTACGACACCAGGTTGTCGGCCTCCACCAAGAAGTACCTCCAGGCCTACGCCAAGGGAGTCAACGCCTATCTCCAGGGCAAGAGTGGCAAGGACATCTCCCTGGAATACGCGGCGCTCGGCTTCGAGAACGACTACAAGCCCGAGGAGTGGACCCCGGTCGACTCGGTCTCGTGGCTGAAGGCGATGGCTTGGGACCTGCGCGGCAACATGCAGGACGAGATCGACCGCGCCCTGATGACCAGCCGCCTCGGCCCGAAGCAGATCGCCGACCTGTACCCGCAGTACCCGTACAGCCGCAACCAGACGATCGTTCAGGAAGGCCAGTACAACGAGCTGACCGGGGCGTTCGAGCAGGACGGCAGCTCGGAGAACAACGGCCTGTCCGACTCCGGCAGCTCCACGAGCGGCTCCGGAACGTCCACGAGCGGCACCACGGGCACGTCGTCGTCATCCTCCTCCACCACGGCCTCCTCGGCTCTCCAGAGCCAGCTGTCGGGCCTCTACGACGTCCTGGACGACGTCCCCACAGCCGTCGGTGTCAACGGCCAGGGCATCGGCTCCAACTCCTGGGTCGTGGCAGGCTCGCACACCATCACCGGCAAACCGCTGCTGGCCAACGACCCGCACCTGTCGGCCTCCCTGCCGTCCGTCTGGTACCAGATGGGTCTGCACTGCCGGACCGTCTCCAGCAAGTGCCAGTACGACGTGACCGGCTACACCTTCGCGGGCATGCCCGGTGTGATAATCGGCCACAACGCGAAGATCGCCTGGGGCATGACCAACTCCGGGGTCGACGTCACCGACCTCTACCTGGAGAAGCTCTCCGGCGACGGCTACCTCTACGACGGCAAGACCAAGCCCTTCACCACGCGCGAGGAGACCATCAAGGTCGCCGGCGGCGCGTCCAAGAAGATCGTCGTCCGGGAGACGAACAACGGTCCCCTGTTGTCCGACCGCAACGACGAGCTCGTGAAGGTCGGCAAGAAGGCCACCGTCGACAACGCGGCACCCGACCGCGGTGACGGCTACGGCGTCGCCCTGCGCTGGACCGCGCTGGACCCGGGCACTTCCATGGACGCCGTCTTCGCGATGGACAAGGCGTCGAACTGGAGCGAATTCCGCGAGGCCGCGTCCCTGTTCGACGTGCCGTCCCAGAACCTCGTCTACGCCGACGCCACCAACATCGGCTACACCCTGCCCGGCCGCATCCCGATCCGCGCCAAGGGCGACGACGGCTCCATCCCGGCGCCGGGCTGGAACTCCAAGTACACCTGGACCGGCAAGTACATCCAGCAGGACGAGCTGCCCTACGAGTACAACCCGTCACGTGGCTACATCGTCACCGCCAACCAGGCCGTGGTCGACAAGGACAAATACCCCTACACGCTCACCACGGACTGGGGGTACGGCACCCGCAGCCAGCGCATCACCGACCTGATCGAGCAGAAGATCAAGGGCGGCGGCAAGATCTCCACCGACGACATGCGCCAGATGCAGCTCGACAACAGCAGTGAGATCGCCAAGCTGCTCGTGCCCAAGCTGCTGAAGATCGACGTCGCCGACAAGGACGTACGCGAGGCGCAGGAGCTCCTTGAGGGCTGGGACTACACCCAGGACGCCGACTCCGCGGCGGCTGCCTACTTCAACTCCGTGTGGCGCAACATCCTCAAGCTCGCCTTCGGCAACAAGCTGCCCAAGGAGCTGCGGGTCAAGGGCCAGTGCCTGTGGGTCGATCCCGTCGACACCGTGGGACCCGCGGACGAGACCGACAAGGTCCGTGAGTGCGGCCAGCGCGACGCCGACCAGGCGCAGCCCGACGGCGGCGACCGCTGGTTCGAGGTCGTCCGCAAGCTCATGGACGACGAGAACAGCGACTGGTGGAAGACCCCGGCCGGGGTGGGCGACCGCCCCAAGGCCGACAACCGCGACCAGCTGTTCAAGCGCGCCATGATCGACGCCCGCTGGGAACTGACCGCCAAGCTCGGCAAGGACATCGACACCTGGAGCTGGGGCCGGCTGCACCGCCTGTTCCTGAAGAACCAGACCCTGGGCACCGAAGGCCCCGGCTTCCTGCAGTACATGCTCAACCGCGGTCCCTGGAAGCTCAGCGGCGGCGAGGCGACGGTCAACGCGACCGGCTGGAACGCCGCCGGCGGCTATGGCGTCGTCTGGGTGCCGTCGATGCGTATGGTCGTCAACCTCGGCGACCTCGACAAGTCGAAGTGGATCAACCTCACCGGCGCCTCCGGGCACGCCTACAGCGCGCACTACACCGACCAGACCGGCGAGTGGGTCAAGGGCGAACTGCTGGACTGGGCCTTCTCGGACGACGCCGTCGACAAGAGCACGAGCGACACCCTGGTCCTGAAGCCGTGAGCCTCCGGCGGTAGACGCAGGAAGGGGCCCTCCACGCGCGCGTGGAGGGCCCCTTCGCCATGCCGGGCCCGGGAAAGCTCATGCCGGGGCGGTGAACCGGCGCACGCCCGACGGCGTCACCACCGCGTGCACCGGCCGGTCGTGCGCCTCCGCCGGGACATGCGCGACGACCTCGGAGTCGTACAGGAGGACCACCAGCGCCGGTCGTGCGCCCGAGCGTTCCAGGCGCGCGAGCACCCGGTCGTACGACCCCCCGCCGCGCCCCAGGCGCATCCCGCGGCCGTCCACCGCCAGGCCGGGCAGTAGCACGACGTCGGCGCCGGTCACCGCGTCCGGGCCCAGGCGCTCGCCGCAGGGCTCGAAGAGGGCCATTTTTCCGCCGTGTTGGACACGCGCGAGCGAGCCCTCGCCGTCGTACGCGCCCCAGTCCAGGTCGTTGTCCGGCAGGAGTGCAGGGAGCAGGACGCGTACGTCCCGCACGCGCAGTGCGTCGAGGAGCGGGAGCGTGCCGGGCTCGCCCGCCACGGAGACGTACGCCGCCACCGTGCGCGCCCGCGCCAGTTCGGGCAGCTCAAGGGCCCGGCCGGCCAGCGCGGTAGCGGCTTCCCGCACGTCATCGGCCGTCAATCTGTTCCTCACCGCCAGGTATTCTTGCCGCAATGTTCGCTTGTCAGGCTCGGTGGGACGTCCGACGTGACTCAATGTGTGCACCCGTACCCTTCCAATACGCTCATATAAGAGCTTATTAACCGGAGCCACGGATTCCACGCAAAAGCACCGGATAGGGTTGCGGTCATGACTCAGTCGCACCCTCGGATCAGCAAGGCTGTCATTCCGGCAGCAGGGCTCGGCACCCGCTTCCTGCCGGCAACCAAGGCCACTCCCAAGGAGATGCTGCCGGTCGTCGACAAGCCGGCGATCCAGTACGTGGTCGAGGAGGCCGTCTCGGCGGGCCTCGATGACGTCCTCATGATCACGGGACGCAACAAGCGCCCCTTGGAGGACCACTTCGACCGCAACTACGAACTCGAGTCCGCCCTCCAGAAGAAGGGCGACGCCGGCCGGCTCGCCAAGGTCCAGGAGTCCAGCGACCTCGCCACCATGCACTACGTCCGCCAGGGCGACCCCCGCGGTCTCGGCCACGCCGTCCTGTGCGCGGCCCCGCACGTGGGCGACGAGCCCTTCGCCGTCCTCCTCGGCGACGACCTGATCGACGCCCGCGACCCCCTGCTCAAGCGGATGATCGAGGTGCAGGAGCAGCACGGCGGCAGCGTCATCGCGCTCATGGAGGTCGCGCCCGAGCAGATCCACCTCTACGGCTGTGCCGTCGTCGAGGAGACCGAGGACAGCGACGTCGTCAAGGTGGGCGGTCTCGTCGAGAAGCCGGACGCGGCCGACGCCCCGTCGAACTACGCCGTCATCGGCCGCTACGTCCTCGACCCGCACATCTTCGACATCCTCCGCAAGACCGAACCGGGCCGCGGCAACGAGATCCAGCTCACCGACGCCCTCCAGCAGCTCGCCCAGACGCATACATCAGCGGCTACCGCCACGGGGAAGGTCGGCGGACCGGTGCACGGCGTCGTCTTCAAGGGCCGCCGCTATGACACCGGGGACCGCGGCGACTACCTGCGTGCCATTGTCAGACTCGCATGCGAACGTGAAGACCTGGGCCCGGACTTCCGGACCTGGCTTCGCAGTTACGTAGCCGAGGAGATGTAGCCACGTTGAGCAGCGCCGCGCCCCGCACCACCGGCCAGGACCACCTCTGGTCGGTGGACGAACACCTGGAGGACATCCTCGCGACCGTCCGCCCCCTGGAACCCATCGAGCTGCAGCTCCTCGACGCACAGGGCTGCGTCCTGGTCGAGGACGTCACGGTGCAGGTGTCCCTGCCGCCCTTCGACAACAGCTCCATGGACGGGTACGCGGTGCGGGTCGCGGACGTGGCGGGCGCGAGCGAGGAGTTCCCAGCCGTCCTGGACGTCGTCGGGGACGTCGCGGCGGGCCAGGCCGAGCTGCTGCACGTCGGACCCGGGCAGGCCGCCCGCATCATGACCGGCGCCCCGCTGCCGGCCGGAGCCGAGACCGTCGTCCCCGTCGAGTGGACCGACGGGGGCCTCGGCGAGGGCACGGCGACCGGGATGCGGGCCCGCAGCCTCGCCCCCGAGGGCGCCGAGGGGCACGTGCACGTGTACCGGCCCGCAGAGGCACGCGCGCACGTACGCGCGAAGGGCAGCGACGTCCGGGCCGGCGACCGCGCCCTGAACGCCGGAACCGTCCTCGGCCCGCCGCAGATCGCCCTGCTCGCCGCGATCGGCCGCGGCACCGTACGGGTACGCCCGCGCCCGCGCGTGGTCGTCATGTCCACCGGCAGCGAACTCGTCCAGCCCGACGAGACCCTCGGCACCGGCCAGATCTACGACTCCAACAGCTTCGCCCTCACCGCGGCCGCCCGGGACGCCGGTGCCATCGCCTACCGCGTGGGCGCCGTCGCCGACGACGCCGAGATCCTGCGCTCCACCATCGAGGACCAGCTCGTCCGCGCCGACCTCGTGGTCACCACGGGCGGCGTGAGCGTCGGGGCGTACGACGTCGTCAAGGAGGCGCTGTCCTCCGTCGGCGACGAGGACGAGCCCGGCAGCGGCGTCGACTTCCGCAAGCTCGCCATGCAGCCCGGCAAACCCCAGGGCTTCGGCTCGATCGGCCCCGACCACACCCCGCTGCTGGCCCTGCCGGGCAACCCGGTGTCGTCGTACGTCTCCTTCGAACTGTTCGTCCGCCCCGCCATCCGCACCCTCATGGGCCTCGACGACGTCCACCGGCCGCGAACCAGGGCGACCCTGACCGCGGACAAGGCGCTGACCTCGCCCAAGGGACGCCGGCAGTTCCTGCGCGGCACGTACGCCGACGGCTCCGTCAGCCCGGTCGGCGGCGCCGGCTCCCATCTGGTGGCGGCCCTGGCGCAGGCGGACGCGCTGATCGTCGTACCGGAGGACGTCGAGTCCGTCGAGCCCGGCGCCGAGGTCGAAGTGGTCCTGCTCGGCTGAGCGCCCCTGGTTGGCGGTACCGTGTCGCGCACAACAGGCCGGACCGGGAGCACCGCACAACCATGAGTACGCAGGACCGACTGACGCATATCGACGAGGCGGGAGCCGCCCGCATGGTCGACGTCTCCGGCAAGGACGTCACCGCACGCAGCGCGCGTGCCAGTGGACGTGTCCTCGTGTCGCCCCGGGTGATCGAGCTGCTGCGCGGCGAGGGCGTCCCCAAGGGCGACGCGCTGGCCACCGCGCGGATCGCGGGCATCATGGGCGCCAAGCGCACCCCGGATCTGATTCCGCTGTGCCACCCGTTGTCGGTGTCCGGTGTGACACTGGATCTGTCGGTCGCGGACGACGCCGTGGAGATCCTCGCCACCGTGAAGACCACGGACCGCACGGGCGTCGAGATGGAGGCCCTCACCGCGGTCTCCGTCGCCGCGCTCACCGTGATCGACATGGTCAAGGCGGTCGACAAGGGAGCGGTCATCACGGACGTACGGGTGGAGGAGAAGACGGGCGGAAAGTCGGGCGACTGGAGCCGGACATGACACGCGACGTGTCTGTCGGCGGCGCGCTCCTCGCGCCGTACAGCGCCCTGGTCGTCACGGCCTCCAACAGGGCCGCCGCCGGCATCTACGAGGACAAGGGCGGCCCCCTGATCGCCGACGGCCTCAAGGGCTTCGGCTTCGCCGTCGACGGCCCCCAGGTCGTCCCCGACGGCGACCCCGTGGAGGCCGCCCTGCGCGCCGCCGTGGACGCCGGATACGACGTCGTCGTCACCACCGGCGGCACCGGCATCTCGCCCACCGACCGCACCCCCGAGGCGACCCGCGCGGTGATCGACCACGAGGTGCCGGGCATCGCGGAGGCCATCCGGGCGTTCGGACGGGAGAAGGTGCCGACCGCCGCGCTCTCCCGGGGCCTGGCCGGGGTGGCGGGACGCACGCTGATCGTCAATCTGCCGGGTTCCAGTGGCGGGGTGAAGGACGGACTGGCCGTCCTGGAGCCCCTGTTGATGCACGCCGTCGACCAGATCCGCGGCGGCGACCACCCGAGACCCGGCGCCGGCAGTGGGGGTGCGAGCTGAACAGCCCATCCTGGCCCGTCGTACTGGCGGACGGCGACGTCGTCCTGAGGCCGATAAAGATGCGCGACCAGCGGGCCTGGCGTGAGATCAACCGGCGCAACCGGGACTGGCTGCGCCCCTGGGAGGCGACCATTCCGCCGCCCACGCCCAGCGGGCCGATCGCGCACCGGCCGACCTACCGTCAGATGGTCCGGCACCTCAGGTCCGAGGCGAACGCGGGGCGGATGCTGCCGTTCGTCATCGAGTACCGGGGGCAGCTGGTCGGGCAGTTGACGGTCGCCGGTATCACCTGGGGCTCGATGTGCTCGGGTCATGTCGGCTACTGGGTGGACCAGTCGGTGGCCGGGCGCGGTGTGATGCCGACGTCCGTCGCGCTTGTCGTGGACCACTGTTTCCGTACCGTCGGGCTGCATCGCATCGAGGTCTGCATTCGCCCCGAGAACGGGCCCAGCCGACGGGTGGTGGAAAAACTCGGATTCCGCGAGGAGGGCATGCGGCCGCGCTATCTCCACATCGACGGGGCCTGGCGCGACCATCTCGTGTTCGCCCTCACCGCGGAAGAGGTGCCCGACGGGTTGCTCCGACGCTGGCAGCGGGCACGCTCCGGCAGTACGCCCCACGACAATCCCGCATAGCCGGGAAGCCAGGCGCGATGACGGGGCCCAGAAATGGAATGGGTGTTCGAAAATGATCGGTGCATGACCGTCTTGGGGCATTGAATTCGCGACTGGGGCGGCCTGCTGATCGGATCGGTCACAAAAAAAGCTCGAAATATTAGCCGGATCGTGCGACACACCGACTCAATTGGCGGATGGCCTCACGCAAACCCCTCTACCGTGTGAGGCGTGAGCAGCAGCGGCCTCATCTACGCAGTCATTGTCGGGGCCTGGGCCGCCTACTTGGTGCCGATGTGGCTCCGTAGGCAGGACGAGCTGAACGAGGCCCGTCCGACGGAACGCTTCAGCACCGCCATCCGGCTGCTGTCCGGACGGGCGGGCATGGAGCGTCGATACGCCAAGGACCTGCGCGCGCGCTCCACCGACGAGGGGGAGCACGACGCCGACGAACCGGATGTCGTCACCGAGTCGGTGGACGTCCGGGCCTTCGCCATGCCCCCGACCCGTCCGCAGACCCGGGCGACGGTCCAGCCGTCCGCTTCGGGGCGACCGGAAGCGGCACGCGAGCCCGCGCGTGAACCGGCGCGCGGGAAGGCGAACGCGCCCGCACCCGAGCAGCACAGTGGCGCGCCCGCGCGGAAGCAGGCACCCGGACCCACCGCCCAAGCGCAAGCGCAGACTCAGGCACACGCCCTCCGGCGTACGGCCTCCGCGGACGCGGCCGCGGCGCGCGCCCGGCGTATGAAGGCACTCGCGCGCCGTCGCCGTACGACAGTCATGCTCTTCGTGGCCTTCACTCTCGGCGCGGTCGTCGCCGCCGTCGGAGGGCTCGCCTTCCTGTGGGCGCCCGGGGTGCCCGCCGTGATGCTCAGTGGGTACATCGCGTACCTGCGCTCCCAGGAACGCCGTCGCTTCGCCTACCAGATGGACCGACGCCGGGCCGAGGCCGCCGCGCAGCGACTGCGGGAGCGGGCACGCCAGCCGCGCCGACGCGCCTCCTTGGGCAACGGAGTGGAAGCCGACGATCCGGACGAGGGACCAGAAGCGGCAACGGACCCCGGCCTTTCGGCGCTCGCCGCCGACCGGCGTGCCCTCGTCGAGCAGACCGACCACGCCGAGTGGGTCGACCAGCAGCGCGAACGACAGCACCGGCCGGGGCACGGGGACAGCTGGGACCCGGTGCCGGTGCCGTTGCCGACGTACGTGACCGCGCCGGTCGCTCCGCGGGCCACCGCGGACGTGGACCTCGGGGCGCCGGACGCGTGGAGTTCGGCGCGGTCCAGCGCCGTCGCGCCGGAACACGAGGCGACGCCCGTCGCGGAGGACGGGGGAGCGGAGGAACAGCCCGCCGACGCGGAGGACAAGCCGGCGGCGGACGATCGCAGTGACGCCCGCCGCGCCGCCTCCGCACGCCGGGCGCGCGAGCGTGGCCGTACGCCGCTCTTCGACCAGTACGAGGAAGGCGAGCGGCCGCGCGCGGCCAACGAGTGACGCCCCGGGGACGGGGTCGCACCCCCGTCCCTGACCAGCCCGGGAACGGATTTCCAAGCACCCGGATGAGGATGCTAGAGTTTCACTCGTTGCAAGGGCCTGTGGCGCAGTCTGGTAGCGCACCTCGTTCGCATCGAGGGGGTCTGGGGTTCAAATCCCCACAGGTCCACGCAGCTCAAAGCCCCTGCCGGGGAATCCCGGTGGGGGCTTTGGCATGCCGTACAGCAGCGAAGCGCAGCAACTGCTTCCGAGCTTGCCTCCCAAGGTGCTTGCCCAGTTTGAGCGGTGCTCACCGGCTGCCTGCTTCGTCAACTCCCGCTGTCGGATCCGCCTCAGTCGTGACGGCAGCCAGGAGTGCCAGGCAGTCAAACGTCAAATCCCGTCTGGCAGTTGGGGTGCACAGCGGCCGGATGACCCGGCTCAGCGTCGGTCAGTGGCTCGCGGGTGCGCCGTACCTGCGAAGGTGATCCAGCAGGTCTCCCGGACAGTGTCGAGGAGGTACCAGATGCGGCCGTCGCCGGTTACCTCGATCTGCCCCTGCTCGCAGGTCTGCCCGCGGTGGGTGCCGTGCGCCAGACCGCCCTTGAGGCGGTGGTGCCGGGGCGTCTCTGCGGCTGGTCCGGGGGCGGTGCGCATGGTGGTCCAGGCGCGGTAGGCGTTCTCGCGGGCCTGCTGGGCCAGACTCTCCCAGCCCTTGGCCGAGGCTGCGTCAGCGAACCGGACTTCCCCGTGGCCGTCTGGTGCCGGGGCGCGGATTGCGGTCATACGACATCCCGAGGGTCTGGTACCGGACCGTAGTCTTCGCCGTGATCCCTGGTCAGTGCGGCCAGCAGTTCGGGGTCGGAGTGGACCTCGGCGGTGTGTTGCCAGGCGATGAGCAGCTGGGCGACGGAAGCGCTGTTGCCGATTGAGTCGGCGGCGCGCATGGTGTCGACCAGTTCGACGGCGAAGGCGTGGAGATCGGGCTCGGGCAGGAAGCGGACCCATGGGAATGCGTCCGGCAGTATGTCAAGGAGCAGTTCCATGCCGCCGGGCTCCCGTCGCGCCATCGCGGCCAGCATCCGGGTGGCTGCCGACACCACGGTCTGGTCCTGCTCGGCCCGCGCCGCGGTGGTGAGGACCAGGTCCTCACCGTCTCCGCGGTGCAGGAGCAGTCTCGGCGATTCCTGGAGCCGGGCCAGCGTCTGCTTGTTCTTGTTCACCAGCTCGGTCACCCAGAAGAGGGCGCAGCCCTCCGTCGTGTGTACGGCGCCCTCACAGGTCCTTCGCGAAGCAGCGGCTGTCCTCGTGGAAGCGGTAGTGGCCGAACTTCACGCAGGGTTCGTAGCCGCTGGAGGTGTACAGGGCGATGGCCTCCGGCTGCTTGGTGCCGGTCTCCAGGACCATGCGGGTGCGGCCGGCCGTGCGGGCGTCGTCCTCCAGGGCGGCGAGGATGCGGCGGGCGAGGCCCCGGCCGCGGGCCGCGTCGACGACGTACATGCGCTTGAGCTCGGCGTCGCCGTCCAGGTTGCCCTCGGCGTTCGTGTCCTGGGCGCGCCAGCCGCCTGTGGCGACCGGGGCGTCCGTCTCGTCGTACGCGATCAGGTACAGGCCGTTCGGCGGCTCGAAGTCCTCCGGTGCCAGGGTCGTCGCGTCGCCGCCGTCGCCGTAGCGGACGTGGTACTCGGCCTGGACGTCGTCGTTCAGCTTCACCGCGTCCGGGTGGTCGAAGGCGACCTGGCGTATGTGCATGTTCATCCCCCACGAATCGATCAGTCCAGAACAGGGTCCGATCCAGTGTGCCGGTATCGTTCCCGCGTGCTCACCGTGACCTCCGCCAACGTCAATGGACTCCGTGCCGCCGCGAAGAAGGGCTTCGTGGAGTGGCTCGCGGAGACCTCCGCCGATGTGCTCTGCCTGCAGGAGGTGCGCGCCGAGCCGCAGCAGCTGCCCGAGGGGGTCCGTGCTCCCGAGGGCTGGCATGTCGTGCACGCGCCCGCCGCCGCCAAGGGGCGCGCTGGCGTCTCCCTCTACTCCCGCCGTGAGCCGGACCGTGTCCAGGTCGGCTTCGGGTCGGCCGAGTTCGACGGCAGTGGGCGGTACGTCGAGGCCGATCTGCCTGGTGTCACCGTCGCCTCCCTCTACCTGCCCTCCGGAGAGGTCGGCACCGAGCGGCAGGACGAGAAGGTCCGCTTCATGGACGAGTTCCTCGTGTACCTGAAGGGACTGCGCGAGCGCGCCGCCGCCGACGGCCGCGAAGTCGTCGTCTGCGGCGACTGGAACATCGCCCACCAGCAGGCCGACCTCAAGAACTGGCGTGCCAACCAGAAGAGTTCCGGCTTCCTGCCGGAGGAACGGGCCTGGCTGAGCCGGGTGCTGGAGCCCACTGACGGCGGCTACGTCGACGTCGTACGGGCTCTGCATCCGGACGTGGAGGGGCCGTACTCGTGGTGGTCGTACCGGGGGCGGGCGTTCGACAACGATTCGGGATGGAGGATCGACCTCGCCGTCGCGACTCCCGGGCTTGCCCGGCGGGCGGTCAAGGGGTTTGTGGAGCGGGCCGCCAGCCATGCCGAGCGGTGGTCGGATCACGCTCCCGTGACGGTCGTCTTCGACATGTGACAGGCGGCCCGAGTGGTGTGAGTGCACCTCACCCGGGCCGTCGGTCGGCTGTCAGCCGGTCCGTCGCACGTCCTTCTGTTGCCCGAGCGTGAAGGTCAATCGGGAGACGTCCGGTCCGGCGCATCGGGCGGGGCCGCCCCCGGGTCGGCCCTTCGCGACGGTGACGCGGGCGCCGTGGAGCAGGAGATGCTCACGGGACACGTCGTCCGCGCCCGTCATGCGGCGGTACTCGTCGAGCACGTATGCGTCGAGCCAGTCGGACCGCATGGCGGCGGACGCCGGGCAATCGTCGCCGCGTGCGGTCGCGCGGCACACGTAGTCGCCGTAGGGGTAGCCCTTGCGGGCGGCGAAGTACATGCGGCCGTCGCAGCCGGTGCAGTACGCGATGCCGGTGAGTAGTGCGGAGGTCCGGTTTCTCGGGCGGCGCGTGCCGTTGGAGCGTGCGAGGAGCGCTTTCTGCAGAGCCTCGAACTCCTCATCGGACAGCAGAGGCTGCCCGATGAGGACGGGGGCGCCGGAGGCGCTGCGCACAGTCTGGCCTCGGTGGGTTCGATGGCCCATCAGGGACGGGCTGCGCAACACCTTGGAGAGTGTGCCCGAGGTCCAGCGGAATCGTTCGAAGTCACGTCCGTGGCGATGACCTCCCATCGGGCGGCCTTGGAGCTGGGCATGGCGGTCGCGTGGCACAGGTACCCCGGATGCGTTCAACTCGCGAGCGATGGCGATCAGCGAGGCTCCAGCATGGACATTCTCCGTGATCGTACGGATGAGTTCGGCGGTTTCGAGGTCGGGAGTCAGGCACCATCCACTGCCGGAGGGGTGCGGGGCCTTCTGGTACCCGAACGGGACCAGGCCGCCTCCGTAGCGGCCTGCTGCGCGCAGTGCTTCGTGGCTGCTGGTGAGCCGGTGTGAGATGGTGCGTGATTCTTGTTCCGCGTCGTGAGCCAATTGCATGCACCGCTGGATGGCGGAGCCGTCGGCCCTGGGCGCCAGAACGAGAGGGTGACCGGCCTCAGGCGTGCCGAAGACGAGTGTTCTGCCCTGCTGCCGCCCCCAGGCGACCAACTCCGCCATGTGTGCCACGGAACGCACGGCGCGATCCACATGAGCCCATACGACGGCTTCGTACTCGTGAGGACGATGCAGCCATGAGGAGAGGGAAGGGCGCTCAAAGGGCGATGTCCCGCGTGCCGAGACGCCGAGATCCGTTGCCTCGGCGACGAGGGTCAGGCCGAGTCGCTCGGCGCAGATCTGGATGGTGGACCGTTGTCGCTCCGGCGAGGTCGTCACTGTGGTGAGGGAGCTGAGGCGTACGGCAGCGATGGCTCTGAGGCGTTCGGTAACTGGCTGAGGACTAAACTTGGGCACGTCGACGCTCCTCGAAAGTGTCGGCCACACCCCGGGACTGGTCGCACAGTCGCCGGGGCCTTTTCGACCTCACTATTGGAGTGCGAACGTCGTTGCGGGCGCTGATCGAGAGAAAGTGCCTCGATGGAGTGAATGTGCAGGATCTGCAGGGTGGTTGGGCCTAGCCCCGCTTCCGCAACCGCCGGTCCAGCGCCAGGGACAGTTCCGCCTCCACCACGCTCCGGGCGAGTGGGCGCAGGCGGTGGAGGTCGTTCTCGGTGGCGTGGCGGAGGACGAGGGTGGCGAACATCTCCGCGAGGTCGTCGACGTGTTCGCGGACCTGTTTGGCGGCGGCCAGGACTTCCGCGAGGGGGATGCCCTCGCGGACCAGGGCTGAGGAGACGTCCAGGAGGCGGCGGCTGATGTGGACGATCTCGTCGCCGTCGGTGCCGAGGTAGCCGAGGTCCATGGCCGCGGCGAGGTTCTCCGGGGTGACCTCGCCCTCGAAGCGGGCGGCGAGTTCCTCGGGGGTGAGGCGGACCGGTTCCTCCTCCGTGGGCTGTACCACCCCGAGGACGTCGGCGACGTCGCGGCCGTGGTCGAGGGCTTCCGCCAGTTCCGCGATGCCGGTGAGGGTGTGGCCGCGTTCCAGGAGCGCCGCGATCGTGCGCAGGCGGGCCAGGTGGTGGTCGTCGTACCAGGCGATACGGCCCTCGCGGCGAGGCGGCGGGATCAGCTTGCGTTCGCGGTAGAAGCGCAGGGTGCGCACTGTGATGCCGGCCAGGCGGGCCAGTTCCTCCATGCGGTATTCGCGCTTGTCCGTCACGTCCGCAGCCTATGTTGTACCCGGCGTGACTTTCCTTCCCCCGGCCCCTACCCATCGGTACGGAGCTGCTCTAACCTCCCATTGCGCCAGTATTTACTGGCAGGGTCGCGCGGGGAAGGGCGTCGGCATGGCCGAACACGAACACGAGCATGTGCGGGTGGCGGTGGTCGGGTCCGGGTTCGGTGGGCTGGGGGCCGCCGTACGGCTGCGGCGGGAAGGGATCACCGACTTCGTCGTGCTGGAGCGGGCCGGCAGTGTGGGTGGTACGTGGCGGGACAACAGCTATCCGGGGTGTGCCTGTGATGTGCCGTCCCATCTGTACTCGTTCTCCTTCGCGCCCCATCCGGACTGGCCGCGCACCTTCTCCGGGCAGGAGCACATCCGCGCCTATCTGGAGCATGTGACCGACGTCTTCCGGCTCCGCCCGCACATCCGCCTCAACTCCGAGGTGAAGCGGATGACCTGGGACGGCGAGAAGCTGCGGTGGGACATCGAGACCGCCAGTGGCAGGCTGTCGGCCGATCTCGTCGTCTCCGCCACCGGGCCGCTCTCCGATCCCAGGATCCCCGACATCCCGGGGCTGGACTCCTTCCCCGGCAAGGTCTTCCACTCCGCCCGCTGGGACCACGACTACGACCTGCGCGGCAAGCGGGTCGCCATGGTGGGGACGGGGGCCTCGGCCATCCAGATCGTGCCGGCCATCCAGCCCCTCGTCCGGCAGCTCACGCTGTTCCAGCGGACCGCGCCCTGGGTGATGCCCCGCATGGACCGGGCGATCAGCGGTGCCGAGCGCTGGCTGCACCGGCAGCTGCCCTTCACCACCCAGGCCCGGCGCGGACTGTTGTGGGGCATCCGGGAGTTGCAGGTCCAGGCGTTCACCAAGCACCCGGGCGAGCTGGGCGCGGTGGAGCAGTTGGCCAAGCGGAACATGGCCCGCGCCATCAAGGACCCGGTGCTGCGCGCCAAGCTCACCCCCGACTACCGCATCGGCTGCAAGCGGATCCTGCTGAGCAGCACGTACTACCCGGCGCTCACCCGGCCCAACGTGGACGTGGTCGCGAGCGGGCTCAGCCGTATCGAGGGGTCGAAGCTCGTTGCCGCGGACGGCAGCGAGGCCCAGGTCGACGCGATCGTCTTCGGTACGGGCTTCCATGTCACCGACATGCCGATCGCCGAACGGGTCGTCGGCGCGGACGGGCGGACGCTCGCCGAGACCTGGAAGGGTGGGATGGAGGCGCTGCGCGGTGCCTCGGCGGCCGGGTTCCCCAACTGGATGACCCTCATCGGGCCCAACACCGGCCTCGGCAACTCCTCGATGATCCTCATGATCGAGTCCCAGCTGAACTACATGGCCGACTTCGTACGGCAGCTCGACGTCCTCGGCGGCCGTGTGGCCCTCGACGCCCGGCCCTCCGCCGTGCAGGCCTGGAACCATCGGGTGCAGGAGCGGCTGAAGCGCACGGTGTGGAACACCGGCGGCTGCACCAGCTGGTATCTGGACGCGAACGGCCGCAACAGCACGATCTGGCCCGGCACGACCACCGAGTTCCGGCGGGCGACACGGCGGGTGGACCTCGCCGAGTACGACGTGCTGCGGGTTCCGGCGCACGCGGAGGTGAGTGCCGTATGAGCCGTCTGACGCATGTCGATTCCGGTCCGTACGCCCCGCCCGCCCCGGTGCGCGAACTCACCGCGGTCTCCGCCGACGGCGCGTGCCTGCACGTGGAGGTGCACGGGCCCGAGGGCGCGCCCCCGGTCGTCCTCGCCCATGGCTGGACCTGCTCCACCGCCTTCTGGGCCGCCCAGATCCGTGGACTCTCCGTCGACCACCGGGTCATCGCCTACGACCAGCGCGGCCACGGACGCAGTCCGGCGAGCCCTGCCTGCCGTGCGGACCTGCTCGCCGACGACCTCGAAGCCGTACTGGGGGCAACCCTCGCGGCCGACGAGAAGGCGGTGATCGTCGGTCACTCCATGGGCGGGATGACCGTCATGGCCGCCGCCGAGCGCCCGGCGTTCCGTGCGCACGCAGCGGCCGTCCTGCTGTGCAGCACCGGTTCGTCGCGGCTGGTCGCCGAGTCGACCCTCATACCGATCCGGTCCGGGCGGCTGCGCACCTGGCTGACCCGGCACGTCCTCGGAGCCCGGGCGCCGCTCGGGCCGGTCACGCCGATGGCCCGGCGGATCCTCAAGTACGGGACGATGGGCCCCGGTTCGGCGCCGCACATGGTCGAGGCGTGCGCGCGGATCGTGCACGCCTGCCCGCGCAAGGTGCGCTACGCCTGGTCGCAGGTGCTCGACCTGCTCGATCTGGACCACGGTGTACGGCAGCTCAGTGCGCCCACGGCCGTCGTGGTCGGTACGGCCGACCGGCTCACCCCGCCCTTGCACGCACACCAGTTGGCCGCCGCGCTGCCGAACTGTCTCGGCGTCACCGAACTGCCGGGTCTCGGCCACATGACGCCCATCGAGGCGCCCGAGCTGGTCACCGCGCAGATCCGGGAACTCGTCACCACCCACGTCCAGGTCAAGGAGGGCGCATGAGCAGGGTCGGACTCGAAGGACAGGTCGCGGTCGTCACGGGGGCCGCGCGGGGCGTGGGTGAGCTGCTCGCCCGCAAGCTGTCCGCGCGCGGGGCGAAGGTCGCGCTGGTCGGGCTTGAGGCGGACGCGCTCAAGCAGCTCTCCGAGCGGCTGCACGGCGACAGCGACCACTGGTACGCCGATGTCACCGACCACGAGGCGATGGCCCGGGTGGCGGGGGAGGTGAAGGAGCGGTTCGGGAAGGTCGACATCGTCGTCGCCAACGCCGGTGTCGCCACCGGTGGGCCCTTCGTCGACTCAGATCCGGAGGCGTGGCGGCGGGTGATCGAGGTCAACCTCATCGGATCGGCCGTCACCGCACGGGCGTTCCTGCCGGTGCTGATGGCGAGCCGCGGGTATCTGCTGCAGATCGCCTCCCTCGCCGCGATCACCCCGGCGCCGATGATGACCGCGTACTGCGCGTCCAAGTCCGGGGTGGAGGCGTTCGCGCACAGTCTGCGGGCCGAGGTCGGGCACAAGGGGGTGCGGGTCGGGGTCGGGTATCTGTCGTGGACCGACACCGACATGGTGCGCGGGGCCGACCAGGACGACGCCATGCGGGAGTTGCGGCAGCGGCTGCCGTGGCCGGCGAACAAGACGTATCCGCTGGGTCCCGCGGTGGAGCGGATCGTGGCCGGGATCGAGCGGCGGTCCAGCCATGTGTACGGGCAGGGGTGGCTGCGCGGGATGCAGGGGATGCGCGGGTATCTTCCCGGGCTCATCGGGACCGTCGGGCAGCGGGAGATGCGGCGGTTCGGGGAGCGGTTGGAGGGCATGCGGGTGGGCCTCGTCGGTGCAGGTGGGGCGGCCGATGAGGAGTCGCGCGCTACGCACCGTAGTTGATCGAAATGCGCTCTTTGTCGGGTCGTGTGAATCTGGTCGAGGCCCCGGTCAGGGGCTCTTCCCCTCACCCTCACGGGAGTGAACCCACATGGGTATGAAGGACCAGTTCCAGGACAAGTCCGAGCAGTGGCAGCAGCAGGCCAAGCAGAAGGCCGAGCAGGCCAAGGAGCAGGGCCAGCGGGGTCGCCAGGGTCAGGGCCAGGGCCCGGACCGCGACCGCATGCGGGACGAGGAGAGCGAGCGGCTCCAGCGCGAGGAGCAGGAGCGGCTCGACCCCGACTACGACATGTAGTCACTGCTTGACGCGTGGGGTGCCCTCTGTTTGTTGGGAGGGCACCCTGCGCTTTTGTGTGTCTTCACAGGTGCGTTGTCGGGTGCCGGCCGGTGGGGGCTTGTCGCGCCCACGCGGCGGAGCCGCACATTGATACAGCCCCGCGCCCCTGAAAGACACTCACCTGGGCGGAAGTTTGGGCCTCGACCGGTCCGGCACATCCCGGTAATCCGGAGGCGTCGCCGGGGGGTTGGTCTCCAGGAGGTCCAGCGCCAGCTTCACCGCGTCGTCCAGCTGGGCGTGTCTGCCCTCCGCCCAGTCCAGGGGGGTGCGGAGGATCTCCAGGTCCGGGAGCACTCCGTGGTTCTCGACCGTCCAGCCGTACGCGTCGAACCAGGCCGCGTTCATCGGGACCGTGATCACCGTGCCGTCGCCGAGCTGGTGGCGGCCGGTCATGCCGACGACTCCGCCCCAGGTGCGCTGGCCGACCACCGGGCCGAGCTTGAGGAGTTTGAAGGCCGCCGTGATCATGTCGCCGTCCGAGGAGGTCGCCTCGTCGGCCAGCGCGACCACCGGGCCGCGCGGGGCGTTGGAGGCGTACGACACCGGCTGGGCGTTTCTCGTCAGGTCCCAGCCGAGGATCGTGCGGGTGAGCTTCTCCACGAC
Source organism: Streptomyces sp. NPDC019531 (assembly GCF_044903305.1). Classification (NCBI taxonomy): domain Bacteria; kingdom Bacillati; phylum Actinomycetota; class Actinomycetes; order Kitasatosporales; family Streptomycetaceae; genus Streptomyces; species Streptomyces sp. NPDC019531. The sequence continues at coordinate 36,652 of NZ_JBJDQL010000049.1, forward strand.
CAGCTCGCTGATGTGGCCGCCCGCGTTGCCGCGTACGTCGACGAGGAGGGCGGGGCGGGAGACCTCCATCCGCAGGTCCCTGTTGAACTGGGCCCAGCCCGAGCCGCCCATGTCGGGGATGTGCAGATAGCCGCAGCGGCCGCCGCTCAACTCCCGTACGACGGCCCGGCGTTTGGCCACCCAGTCCTGGTAGCGCAGGGGGCGTTCGTCGAGGAGCGGGACCACGGCCACCCGGCGGGCACCGCCTTCGCCCTCCGCCGGATCAGAGGGGCCCGAAGGGCCTTCCTCGGAAGGGTGGTGGTGGGCGACGGGTCGGGCGAACGTCAGCTCCACCGTCGTACCGCCCGCCGCCGCGAGCAGGGGATACGGACCCGTCGTCGCATCGACCGGGCGGCCGTCCACGTGGGTGAGGACCGCGCCCTCGCGGATGCCCGTGCCGGCCAGCGGGGAGCGGGCCTTGGAGTCCGAGGAGTCGCCGGGGAGGATCCGTTTCACGGTCCAGCCGCCGTCCCTGAGAACCAGGTTCGCGCCGAGCAGGCCCTGGCGGCGCTGGTAGTGCGGTGGGCCCTCGTTGCGGCGGGCCGCGGTGACGTAGGCGTGGGAGGTGCCCAGTTCGCCGAGGACCTCGCGCAGCAGGTCCGCGAACTCGTCGGGGGAGGTGACCCGTTCGACCAGCGGGCGGTACTGGTCGAGTACCGCGTCCCAGTCGATGCCGCACATCCCCGGTTCCCAGAAGTACGCCCGGATCAGGCGGCCCGCCTCCTCGTAGGACTGGCGCCACTCGGCGGCCGGGTCGGCCTCGTGCAGGATGCGGCGGAGGTCGATCCAGACGGTCGTGTCGCCGTCGCCGGACTCCGCGGAGGGCGTGGCGCGCAGGTCGCCCTCGTCCACCACGACCAGCCGTGAGCCGTCGCCGCTGACCGCGAACCAGTCCAGGTGCTCGACCAGTTCGGACTTCTTCGCCTTGCTGATGGCGAAGTGCTCCAGGGTCGGGCGCTCGGAGGTGTCGTCCGGGTTCACGAAGGTCTCGCCGAGCGCGCCCGAGATCGGCCAGCGCAGCCAGACCAGGCCGCCGCCCGCGACCGGGTGCAGGGCCGAGTACTTGGAGGCGGGGACCGGGAAGGGGGTCACCCGGCTCTCCAGCCCTTCGATCTCGACCGTGACGGCACCTCCCTCGCCGCTCTCGTCCTCGACCGGGTCCAGGCCTCCCGCGGCCGGTCGGCCCTCGGGGTTGAGGGCGAAGGGGGAGGGGGTCGCCGAGGACAGCGGGACCAGGTACGGGCGGCAGCCGAGGGGGAAGGACAGGTCGCCGGTGTGGACGTCGTACACCGGGTCGAAGCCCCGCCAGGAGAGGAAGGCCAGGTAGCGGCCGTCCTTGGTGAAGACCGGGTTCTCGTCCTCGAAGCGGCCGTTGGTGACGTCGACGATCAACCGGTCCTTCATCCGGGCGAGTTTGATCTGTCTGAGCGATCGGCCGATCCCGGGATGCGACCAGGTCAGCCAGGTCCCGTCCGGCGAGAAGGCGAGGTCGCGGACAGGCCCGTTGATCGAGCGGATCAGCTCCGTGACCTCACCTCCCCCAGACTCCGTCCGGGAGGTGCCCCCAGAATCCTCGGTGGCGTCGATCAGGAGCAGCCGTCCGTCGTGCGAGGCGATGGCCAGGCGCTCCCCTCTCGGATCCGAGACCAGCTCCAGGACCCGTCCGAGCTCGCCCGAGGCCAGTCGTCGAGGCTCGCGGTCACCGGTGGCCCGGGGCAGATACGCGATCTCGATCGTGTCCTCGCCCTCCGCGTCCGTCACATACGCGACCTGACCGCCGGAGCCGAGCATCTCCGGGAGCCGGACCCGTACCCCCGCAGTGGCCGTGATGGTGCGCGCCGGGCCGTCCCGGTGGGTCAGCCAGTACAGGCTGCCGCGGACGACGACGGCGCTCGCGCGGCCCGTCTCGTCGACCGAGATGCCGTCCACGTGCTGGGCTGCGGGCACCTGGTACGTACGGCGTCCCGCGCGCGGCCCGCTCAGCCGTACGTCGAGCTTGCGGGGCTGGGTGTTCGCGGTGAGGTCGTCGACGATCCACAGGTCGCCCGCGCACTGGTACACCACCCGGGTGCCGTCGCTCGCCGCGTGCCGGGCGTAGAAGGCGTCGTGGTCGGTGTGGCGGCGCAGGTCGGAGCCGTCGTGGGCGCAGGAGTAGAGGTTGCCGACGCCCTCGTGGTCGGAGAGGAAGGCGATCCGGTCGCCGACGAACATGGGGGAGTGGAGGTGGCCGTTCAGGTCCGGCAGCAGGCGTTCGCCGTGCAGCCACAGGCGGCCTGTGGCCCCGCCCCGGTAGCGCTTCCAGGCGGCCGGTTCGTGCGGCGGGGTGCCGGTCAGCAGAAGGGTCTTGCGGTCGGCGACCTGGATGTCGGAGACCGGGCCCCAGGGGAGCTTGCGGCCGGGGGAGCCGTCCGTGGGGACCTTGTACGCCCAGGTGAAGTAGGAGAAGGGCTCGCCGTGGGAGGCGACGGCGAGGATGGTGCCTCCGCTCTCGCCCTCGGACGGGGTCCAGCCGCAGACCTGGGTGTCCGCCGAACCCCAGTAGGTGAGCCGCCGGCCCGGTCCGCCGTCCACGTCAGCCAGATGGATCTCGGGCACGAGACTGCGCCAGCTCGTGTACGCGATGTGGCGGCCGTCGGGCGAGAAGCGGGGGTGGCCGATCTTGGTGCGGTCGACGGTCAGGCGCCAGGCGCGGCCGGGGCCGTCGAGGGGGGTCAGCCAGAGGTCGTCCTCGGCCACGAAGCACAGCAGGTCGCCGCTCAGGTGCGGAAGGCGCAGATAGCTCACCTCCCCATGCTTTTCCGGGGGATGGACCGGAGCAACTTATGAAAAATCGGCCAGGTGTGAGGCCGGGTGACGGCCGGGTGACGCACAACACGAACGAAACAGTTTCGTTTCGCTTAGGGGTGCGCTACATTCGTGTCGTACGAAACGGTGTCGTTCAAGGTCCGGAACGGGAAGGGTGAGGGGCATGACCGAGGTCACCACAGCACGTCGCAGCCGTATCACCCCCGAGCGCGAGGCCGAGTTGTACGGCGCCGTGCTCGACCTGCTCCGGGAGGTCGGCTACGACGCGCTCACCATGGACGCCGTAGCCGCGCGCACCCGCTCCAGCAAGGCCACGCTCTACCGCCAGTGGGGCGGCAAGGCCGAACTGGTGGCTAAGGCGGTACGGCACAACAAGCCGGGCGGTCTCGGCCTCGAAGAGGTCGACACCGGGTCGCTCAAGGGCGACCTGCACGCTCTCACCCAGCGTTCGGACGACTGCGAGATGGAGCAGAACTCCGCGCTCATGCGAGGGCTGGCCATGGCGGTCCACGGCAACCCGGACCTCCTCAAGGCGTTCCGCGAGCACCTGATCGAACCCGAGCTCGCGGAGTTCCACCGAGTGGTGCGGCGGGCGATCGACCGGGGCGAGGTCCGCGAGGACAACCCGGCGATCGAGTTCATGATGCACATGATGCTGGGTGGTTTCGCCGCCCGGGCCATGATCGACGAACTGCCGCCGACCCAGGCCTTCCTCCTTTCGTACATCGACGCCGTGGTCCTCCCCGCCCTCGGCATCCCGAGCGACTGACCCCCAGTCCTCTCACCGGCAAGCCCTCCACCTGACGTATCCGCTCACGTCGTCGGGCTGATCACCCCTGCCCTTAGGGCCGTCGCCCTAGATCCCACGACCTGACCGGGAGTACGCCTCCGTGGCCACTTTCCTCTACAAACTCGGCCGGCTCGCCTTTCGGCGACGGCACTTCGTCGCCCTGATATGGGTGGCCCTGCTGACGCTCGCGGGCGTCGGCGCGGCCAGCGCCCCCGCCGCCGGATCCACCTCCTTCTCCATCCCCGGCACCGAGGCGCAGAAGGCCTTCGACCTGCTGGAACAGCGCTTCCCCGGGGCCAGCGCGGACGGCGCGACCGGACGCATGGTCTTCAAGGCGCCCGAGGGCGAGAAGATGACGGACGCCGCCAACAAGGCGACCGTCGCGAAGACCGTCAAGGGACTCGGAGACGGCTCCGAGGTCGTCTCCGTCACCGACCCGTTCACGACGAACGCGGTGAGCAAGGACGGCACCGTCGCCTACGCGTCGGTGCGCTACGACGCCCCCGCCATGGAGCTCAAGGACGCCACCCGGGACGCCTTGGAGAAGGCCGCCGACGAGGCCCGGGCCACCGGACTGACCGTCGACGTCGGCGGTGACGCCCTTCAGGCCGCAGCCGAGCCGGGAGCCATCGGTGAGGCCATCGGCCTCGCCATCGCCGCGATCGTCCTGGTCATGACCCTGGGCTCGCTGGTCGCGGCCGGGCTGCCGCTGCTGACGGCGATCATCGGCGTCGGGATCGGCGTCTCCACCATCACCGCCCTCGCCAAAGCGCTCGACCTCGGCGACACCGCCTCCACCCTCGCGCTGATGATCGGACTCGCGGTCGGCATCGACTACGCGCTGTTCATCGTCTCCCGCTACCGCGGTGAGCTGGCCGAGGGCCGCGACCGCGAGGAGGCCGCAGGGCGGGCCACTGGTACCGCCGGTTCGGCGGTGGTCTTCGCCGGCCTCACCGTCGTGATCGCGCTGGCCGGTCTCGCCGTCGTCAACGTGCCGATGCTGACCAAGATGGGCCTCGCCGCGGCGGGCACCGTCGTGATCGCCGTCCTCATCGCGCTGACCATGATCCCGGCACTGCTCGGGTACGCGGGCCGCAAGGTCCGCCCGGCGGGCGAGAAGCGCAAGAAGGCCACCGGTGCGGACCAGGCGGGGAGGCTTGCGGACGAGGCGGGGAGGCTTGCGGACAAGACGGGGAAGCTTGCGGACAAGGCGGCGAAGCCCAACCTCGGCACCCGCTGGGCGAGCTTCGTCATCCGCCGTCCGGCCGCCGTGCTGTTGCTCGGTGTGGTCGGCCTCGGCACCATCGCGCTGCCGGTCAGCCAGTTGGAGCTGGGCCTGCCCGACGACGGTTCACAGCCGACGTCCACGACCCAGCGCCGCGCCTACGACCTCCTCTCGGAGGGCTTCGGCCCCGGCTTCAACGGCCCCCTGATGATCGTGGTCGACGCGCAGGACAGCGACGACCCCGAGGCCGCCGCCACCACGGTGACCGACGGGATCAAGGGCCTCAAGGACGTCGCGACCGTCACCCCGGCGACCTTCAACAAGGCGGGCGACACCGCGACCATCACGGTCGTCCCCGACTCGAAGCCGTCCTCGGCCGATACCGAGGACCTGGTGCACGCCATCCGTGACGACGTCGCGTCCAAGGCGGACGCGGACGTCCTGGTCACCGGCACCACCGCCATGAACATCGACTTCTCGCAGAAGCTCACGGACGCCCTGATCCCGTATCTGGCCCTGGTGGTCGGCCTCGCCTTCCTCCTGCTGATCGTGGTCTTCCGCTCGATCCTGGTCCCGCTGAAGGCGGCCCTCGGCTTCCTGCTGTCGGTGCTCGCCGCGCTCGGCGCCGTGGTCGCGGTCTTCCAGTGGGGCTGGCTCGGCGGACTGCTCGGGGTCGAGGAGACCGGCCCGATCATGTCGATGATGCCGATCTTCATGGTGGGTGTGGTCTTCGGCCTCGCGATGGACTACGAGGTGTTCCTCGTGACCCGGATGCGGGAGGCGTACGTCCACGGCGAGTCCCCGAGCCAGGCCATCGCGACCGGGTTCAGGCACAGCGCCCGGGTCGTGGTCGCCGCCGCGGTCATCATGATGGCCGTCTTCGGGGGCTTCATCAGCTCCAGCGAGTCGATGATCAAGATGATCGGCTTCGGACTCGCGATCGCCGTCTTCTTCGACGCGTTCGTGGTCCGCATGGCGATAGTCCCCGCGGTGCTCGCCCTGCTCGGCCGCCGCGCCTGGTGGCTGCCGAAGTGGCTGGACCGCGCACTGCCCAACGTCGACGTCGAGGGCGAGGGGCTGCGCACCCAGGCCGAGAAGGACGCGGACCCGGACGAGGACCGGGAACTGGTACGCGTCTGAGGCACACCGTGTGAACGCGGAGCCGGTGAGGGGGATGCCCTCACCGGCTCTCCGCTGCCGTGCTCCGGCCCAGCCAGGTGACGGGCCCCGGATCCGGTACGGCGATCTCGTGGAAGCCGAGACGGTCGTAGAAGGCGCGCGCGGGTGTGTTGGCGCTCAGCATGGACAGGTGTACGGCGGCCACGCCCCGCTCGTGCAGGGCGCGCAGGAAGGTCTCCATGAGCGCCCGCCCGTACCCCCGCCCCTGCCACTCCGGGATCAGGTCTATGTGCAAGTGGGCGGGATACGCGGCGACTTGGGGCACGAGCATCCGCTCGGGGCGGTACAGGAGCGCGACGATCTCCTCGTCGGGAGTGCGCGGCGCGTGACTGAGCTCGGGATATCGATCGGCCATCAGCAGCAGCCACTTCACCCGGTAGTCCTCGACGAACCGAGCCGTGTCGGCCGTACCGAGCACGTACCCGACGGCCAGCCCCTCCCCGTCGTCCAGCACGAAGGCCAGCTCCGGTTCGAGATGGACGTACGGCGCCGCGAAGGCCGCCGGGAAGACGCCGGGGTCCTTGTAGTGGGGGCGGCTGTCCCGGCCCGCGTGCGCGGTGCGGACACAGATGTCCTCAAGGGCGTCGCGGTCCTGGGGGAGATAGGGGCGTACGGCGGGAGACGGGGTGAGTGGTGGGGTCATCGCAGCATCCTGCATGACGGAGGGCGAGAGGGGCCCGCAAACCGGGTCGCGTGCCCGTTGCATCCGCCGCTAGCGTGCCCCGCATGACGACGACCACTGACGCCGGCGGTTCCGAGGCCGCTCACCCCCGTTTCGCCGAGGCTCTGCGGGAGCTGGGGCTCCATGAACTCACCCCGCGCATCCGCCGTTTCCCGGACGCCACCCGTACCGCCGCCGAGGCCGCCGCGGCGATCGGGTGCGAGTTGAGCCAGATCTGCAAGTCGCTGATCTTCGCGGCGGACGGGGTGCCGGTGCTGGTGCTGATGGACGGGGCGTCCCGGGTGGATGTGGAGCTGGTCCGGGAGGCGCTCGGGGTCGGCAAGGTCACGCGGGCCAAGGCGGATGTCGTACGGGAGACGACCGGGTACGCGATCGGGGGTGTGCCGCCCTTCGGACACCGGACGAGGACCCGGGTGCTCGCCGATCGGTCGCTGCTCGAACACGAGCTTGTGTGGGCCGCCGCCGGAAACCCGCACGCCGTGTTCCCCATGGCACCCAAGGAACTCGTCGCACACGCCGGAGCCACTCTCGTGGACGTCCGTGAGCGCACGCCGTGACACCCCTCGTCACCGCGGCCGTCCTGCTCGCCGCGGTGACGCACGCCGGCTGGAACGCGATCGCGCACCAGATCACCGACAAGCTGGTCGGGTTCACGCTGATCTCGGGCGGGGGGATGCTGATCGGGCTGGCGATCATCCCGTTCGCGGCGGTTCCGGCGGCGGGCGCGTGGCCGTATCTGCTCGTCTCGTGCTGCATCCACATCGCCTACTACACGCTGCTGATGAAGTCCTTCCGGCTCGGGGACTTCGGGCAGGCCTATCCGATCGCGCGCGGCACCGCACCCCTGGTGGTGGCCCTGCTCGCCGCCCCGTTCGCCCACGAGGTGCCCGACGGATGGGCCGCCGCCGGAATCGCCCTGTCCTGCGCGGGACTCACCGGTGTCGCACTGTGGGGGCTGCGCGGGCGCAGGCCCCACTGGGCCGCCATCGGGGCCGCGTTGGCAACCGGGCTGACCATCGCCGCGTACACCGTCGTCGACGGGCTCGGCGTGCGCGCCTCCGGCTCCTCGCTCGGGTACATCGCCTGGCTGATGGCGGTGCAGGGAGTGGTGATCCCGGTGTACGCACTCCAGCGCCTGCGTGGTCAACTCGTCGCCCTGTTGAGGCCGTTCGCGTGGGTCGGGCTGCTCGGCGCCGCCCTGTCCGTCACCGCGTACGGGCTCGTCCTGTGGGCCCAGACCAAGGCCGAACTCGCCCCTATCGCCGCCCTGCGCGAGTCCTCGATCATCGTCGGCGCGGCCATCGGCGCCGTGTTCTTCAAGGAGCAGTTCGGCGTGCCGAGGATCGCGGCGGCGGGGCTGCTGGTGGTGGGGATCGGGCTGATGCTGCACGCCGGTCAGGGCGTGGCCGCAAACTCCGACCCGGAAGTCCCGCCCCGTGCGCCGCCGCCTCCCGAGGAGCACCCTGGGAGAAAGGGAGACGCTCCGGAGGTGACCGTCATGACGCGCAACACTGTGGGATGGCACATCGAGCTGGAGTTCCAGGAGGACGACCAGCACACGCGGGCGGCGGCGATGGTGCGGCTGCCGGACGGCACCGAGGTACGCACCCACGGCCACGCCACCCGCCACCACACCGACACCAGTCAGCCGAGGGTGGGGGAGGAGGTCGCCGGTGCCCGCGCGCTGAACGAGCTCGCGATGCGGCTGCTCACCAAGGCGCACGACGAGATCGACGAGGCGTCCGGGCGGACCTCCCACCCGATCCACGTCTGAGCGGTCAGAGCGCCGCCCGCACCGCCCTGACCAGTGCCTGGGCGCGCGGATCCGCCGTCACCGACTTCCGGAAGCCGTTGGTGACATAGCCGAAGGCGATCCCGGTCTCCGGGTCGGCGAAACCCAGGGAACCGCCGCGGCCGGGGTGCCCGAAGGAGCCCGCGCCGAGGAACGGCGACGCGCTGCCGTGCAGCATGTAGCCCAGGCCGAAGCGGGTGTTCACGACGAGCACCCGGTCCGGTCCCGCCGACTCCTCGGCGCGCGCGAGCTCGACCGTGGCCGGGTCGAAGAGGCGCGTCCCGTCGACCTCGCCGATCAGCGCCGCGTAGATCCGCGCCAGCCCGTCGGCCGTCGCGATCCCGTTGGCCGCGGGCAGGGCGCTCGCCCGGTACGCCGGGTCGTTCTGGTCGGGGTGGGGGGTGACCGCGGCGAAGGCCCGCCGGGTGAGGGAGTCCGGGTCGTCGAAGGCCTCGACGACGGACCGCTTGGGACGGACCCGAAGGACACCCTCGCGTTCGGGAGTTTCGATACGGCCCACCCGTCCCGTCCGCCCGGCCGCCTCCTCGTCCCGCGGCAGCCCGAGCCAGAACTCCGCCCCCAGCGGCCCGGCGATCTCCCGCGCGATCCACGCACCGGCACCGGCCCCGGTCACCCGGCGCACCACCTCGTCCAGCATCCAGCCGTACGTCAGCGCGTGATACCCGTGGTCCGTGCCGGGCTCCCAGACGGGCGCCTGCGCGGCGACCGCCGCCGGCCCCTTCAACGGGTCCAGGGACTCCTCGGGCGTGAGCGGCCGGTCCAGCACCGGCAGCCCGGCCCGGTGGTTCAGGATGTGCCGGACCAGCACCCGCTCCTTGCCGCGCGCCTTGAACTCGGGCCAGTACTCGGCCACCGGCGCGTCCAGGTCCAGGTCCCCGCGCTGGTGCAGCAGCAGGGGTACGGCGGCGGCGACGCCCTTGGTCGCCGAGCGCACGATCTGCGCGGTGCCGCGCGCCCAGGGCTCGGTGCCGTCGACGTCCCGGGTGCCGGCCCACAGGTCGACCACCTTGCGCCCGTCCCGGTACACGGCGACCGCCGCACCCCGGTCCCCGAGCGCCTCGAAGTTCCACGCGAACACGTCCCTGACCGGCTCGAACCCCTCGGCGACTGTGCCGTTCACGTTCACGCGCGCACTCCTCCTGCTGCTGACCGGTGCCTGTGTCAGCCAAGCAGAATCGTCACGTCGATGTTCCCCCGGGTCGCGTTGGAGTACGGGCAGACCGCGTGGGCCGCCTCCACGAGCTTGGCCGCGAGGTCCGCGTCGAGAACCGGGAGGGAGACGCTGAGGGCGACCGCGAGGCCATAGCCGCGGTGCCTGTTGGGGCCGATGCCGACCTTCGCGGCGACCGTGGAGCCGGTCAGGTCGTAGCCCTCGCGGTTGCCGACCAGGATCAGCGCGTTGTGGAAGCACGAGCTGTAACCGGCGGCGAAGAGCTGCTCCGGGTTGGTGCCGTTGCCGTCCCCGCCGAGCGCCGGTGGCATCGCGACCCTCAGCTCGATCTGGCCGTCCTGGCTGGTGACATAGCCGTCTCGGCCGCCGTGGGCGGTGGCCTCGGCGACGTACATGATCTTCGTCGGACGGGTGTCGGCGGCGGTTTCCTCAGTCATGGCTGGTCTCCCCCCGGAGAAGTGCGCGCAAGTACATCGTGCACAAGGTACTGGCCGGTAGGTAGAGGCCGGGTTACCAGGGGGTAGCAACCTTGGGTAACAGGAGGTCAGTGGGGGCGCTCGGCTGCCGCGTCCGCCCGTTGTGCGAGCCGCCACAGCTCCTCGCGCAACCGCGCGGCCTCCGTGCCGTCGAGAGCCGTCGCCGCGAGCAGGGCGCCGGGGACACCGGCCGCGCGCTCCCTGAGTTCCTCGGCGCGCCCCGTGCACGCGACGAGGACCGAGCGTTCGTCGCTCGCCGCGCGCTCCCGGCGTACGAGCCCCGCGCTCTCCAGCCGCTTGAGCAACGGCGAGACCGTGCCGTAGTCGAGGCGCAGCGCCCCCGCGAGCTCCTTCACGCCGGTCTGCCCGCGCTCCCACAGCACCAGCAGCACGAGGTACTGCGGGTAGGTGAGACCGAGCTCGTCGAGAAGCGGGCGGTACGCGGCGGTCACCGCGCGCTGGGCGGCGTACAGCGCGAAGCACAACTGGTCGTCAAGGAGCAGCGATCCGGCGTCCTCTTCGTTCGTCACGCGCCCATTGTCACGGACGGCCGAGCGCCGCCGCGGCGGAACGGGGGTCGAAGCCGAAGGGCAGCTCCAGCCGGTGGGCGCGCATCAGCTCCTCGTCGGAGAGGAGTTCGGCGGTCTTCCCGTCCGCGGCGATGGTGCCCTCGCTCAGGACCAGGGAGCGCGGGCACAGTTCGAGGGCGTACGGCAGGTCGTGGGTGACCATCAGGACCGTCACGTCCAACGAGCGCAGGATATCGGCGAGTTCACGGCGGGAGGCCGGGTCGAGGTTGGAGGAGGGCTCGTCCAGGACGAGGATCTCCGGCTCCATGGCGAGCACCGTCGCCACGGCCACCCGGCGCCGCTGACCGAAGGAGAGATGGTGCGGGGGCCGTTCCTTGAACTCCGCCATGCCGACCCTGGCCAGCGCCCGGTCCACGCGCTCCTCCAGCTCGGGCCCCCTGAGCCCGGCCGCCGCCGGTCCGAACGCCACGTCCTCGCGCACGGTCGGCATGAAGAGCTGGTCGTCGGGGTCCTGGAAGACGATGCCGACCTTGCGCCGGATCTCCGCCATGTTCTTCTTGTCCACGGGCAGCCCGGCGACCTCGACCGAGCCGACCCCGCCGCCCAGGATGCCGTTGAGGTGCAGGACGAGGGTCGTCTTGCCGGCGCCGTTCGGGCCGAGCAGCGCGACCCGTTCGCCGCGCGCGATCGAGAAGTCCACGCCGAACAGGGCCTGGTGCCCGTCGGGGTAGGCGAAGGCGAGGCCGGAGACCTCCAGGGAAGCGGATGCGGTAGTCACAGGGCCCATCCCAACACGCAGACGACGAGGGCGACGGCGGGGAGCGTGAAGGCGTACGACCACTGCGCCCCGGACGCGGTCACCTCGTCGATGACCGGCATCGAACCTGCGTAACCCCGGCTGACCATGGCCAGGTGCACCCGCTCACCGCGTTCGTAGGAGCGGATGAACAGTGCGCCGGCCGACTTCGCGAGCACGCCCCAGTGCCTGACGCCGCTCGCCTCGAACCCCCGCGACTCCCGCGCGATCCGCATCCGCCGCATCTCGTCGGTGATGACATCGCCGTAGCGGATCATGAAGGACGCGATCTGGACGAGCAGCGGCGGGAGCTTGAGCCGTTGCAGGCCCAGCAGCAGTTCGCGCAGCTCGGTGGTGGAGGCGAGCAGCACCGAGGCGGCGACCCCCAGGGTGCCCTTGGCGAGCACGTTCCAGGCGCCCCACAGGCCGTTCACGCTCAGGGACATCCCGAGCACCTCGACCCGCTCACCCTCCGCGACGAACGGCATGAGCACCGCGAACGCCACGAACGGCACCTCGATCAGCAGCCGCTTCAGCAGGAAGCCGGCGGGCACGCGGGCGACGTACGCGACCACGCCCAGGAGGACGGCGTACAGGCCGAACGCCCACATCGCCTCCCGCGGGGTCGAGACCACGACCACCACGAAGGCGAAGACCGCGGCGAGCTTCGTGTGCGGCGGCAGGGCGTGCACGGGCGAGTGCCCGTGCCGGTAGAGCCTGTGCGTGTGTCCGGCACCCATGTCAGACGCCCGTGCTGACGGGGGTGGTGTCGGCGGTACGACGCCTGCGCACCGCCCAGAACACCGTGCTGCCCGCTACGACGGTGACGCCGACGCCGATCACGCCCGCCAGCCCCCCGGACAGGCGGGCGTTCTCGACGTCCTTCACGCCGTAGTCGGCGAGCGGCGAGTCCGCGGTGGCGTGCTCCTCGGCCTTGGCGTCGATGCCCTTGTCGGCCGCGACCTTCTCCAGACCGTCGGGGCTGGCGGAGGCGTAGAAGCTGACGAACCCGGCGAGGACCAGGGAGGTGACGAGACCCGTGATCCAGACCTTTCGGTGGGAGCGGGCGGCGGCCACGGGCGCGGCGTCCGGTACGTCGACCAGCTCGCCGCCGACCCGCAGCTTGAGCTTCTGCTGGAGGCCGCGCGCGCCGTGCACCAGGTCGGGGCGTACGGCGATGACGGCGCCGACCGTGAGCGCGGTGATGACCGCCTCGCCGATGCCGATGAGGACGTGGACGCCGATCATCGCGGTGGCGACCTTGCCGATGGACACGTCGGTGGTGCCGCCGATGGCGTAGATCAGGGTGAAGGCGACGGCCGCGGCGGGCACCGAGAGCACGGCGGCCACGAAGGAGGCGGCGGTGATGGAGCCGCGGCGGCGCGGGAGCACCTTCACCAGCCCGCGGAAGACGGCGTACGCCACGACCGTCGTGACGACGGCCATGTCGGTGATGTTCACGCCGAGCGCGGTCAGGCCGCCGTCCGCGAAGAGGATGCCCTGCATGAGCAGGACCACGGAGACACACAGGACCCCCGTGCAGGGACCCACGAGGATCGCCGCGAGCGCTCCGCCGAGCAGGTGTCCGCTGGTCCCCGCGGCGACCGGGAAGTTCAGCATCTGCACGGCGAAGATGAACGCCGCGACCAGGCCGGCCAGCGGCGCGGTGCGCTCGTCCAGTTCGCGCCGGGCGCCGCGCAGGCTCACCGCGACGGCGGCGGCCGCGACGACTCCGGTCGCGGCCGAGATGGGGGCGTCTATGAATCCGTCAGGCACATGCACCGTTAGATGATGTGGCTTGTTGCGAACCTTTTGCAAGAGAGGAGTGGCGCGAACAACAACCAGCAGGCTTTCGGCCCCGGGGGCGGAACGCGGGAAATGTGCGACGCTGGAGGGGGAGCGGACGCACAGCTTCCACACAGGTTACGCAGCGTGAGAGGCCGTCACGATGTCTGTAGTCGAACAGTACGCACGAGCCCACATCGTTTCGGACGCGGACATCGCGGAGGACGAGGCGGTCCCGGTGATCCTGCACTACGACCCCGAGACCGACCCGCGCTCGGTACGAGTCGGTCTGCCGGGGCCGCACGAGTGGACTTTCTCACGTGCCCTGCTGGAGCAGGGGCTGCGAGCGCCCGTCGGCAGCGGCGAGGTCCGCGTGTGGCCGTGCGGGCGGGTCCAGGCCGTGATGGAGTTCCACTCCCCGCAGGGGGTGTCGGTGGTGCAGTTCGAGCAGAAGGCGCTGCTCAGGTTTCTGCGCCGCACCTACATGGCGGCCGCGCCCGTACGGAGTTAGCCGCCCATCTTCAGCAGGGCTGCCACGATCGGGCCCGCCGTGTCGCCGCCGTGGCCGCCCGCCTGGACGACGCCCGCGGCCGCGAGGTCGCCCCGGTACGCGGTGAACCAGCCGTTGGGCTTTTTCTGGCCGTCGACCTCCGCGGAGCCGGTCTTCGCGCCGACGTTGCCGTAGACCCCGGACATCGCCTCGGCCGCCGTGCCGTAGCCCGCCGTGTACGCCATCAGCTCACGCAGCTGGGACAGCGTGCCCGCGGACATCGTGCGCGAGGCCGTGGCCAGGGTGCGGTTGTCGACCGTCGGAGACACCAGGTAGGGCTGCTTGAAGGTGCCCGACTCGATGGTGGCGGACACCGACGCCATGTTCAGCGGGTTCATGCGGACCCCGCCCTGGCCGATCAGCGAGGCCGCCTTCTGCGCGGCGCTCTGCACCGGTACCGAGCCGTCGAAGGACGGGACGCCGATCGCCCAGTTGTCCATGGACAGGCCGAACACCTGCTGGGCCTGGTTGGTGAGGCTGTCGTTGTCCAGCTTGCCCGCCTGGCTGATGAAGGCGGTGTTGCAGGAGCGGGCGAAGCTGGCCTTGAAGGTGCCGCCCTTGATCTCGAACTTGTCGTCGTTCTGGAACTTCCAGCCGCCGTACGTGAAGTACTTGGGGCACGGATGCGCCTTGTCCGCCGAGGCGAGGCCCTTCTCGATCAGCAGCGAGGAGGTGACGGTCTTCATCGTGGAGCCCGGAGCGAGGGAGCCCTGGAAGGCGGTGTTGAAGCCGGGGCTGGCGTTCGCCACGGCCAGGATCTCACCGGTCGACGGGCGCAGGACGACGACGGACGACCGGGCCTGCGTCTTGACCTGCCGCTCCGCCGCCGCCTGGAGCGTCGGGTTCAGCGTGGTCTTCACGGTGCCCGGGGTGCCCTCGCTGAGCTCCACCAGTGTCTTGTCCGAGTCCTTGGACTTGGAGGAATCGGCGTCCTTGCCGCGGATCACCCGCAGCTCGATGCCCGCCTTGCCGCCGGCCTTCTTGCCGTACTTCTCGCGCAGCCCGTCCAGCACCGTGCCCAGCGACGGGTACTTGGCCGCGGTCAGCTCGCCGCCGTCCCGGTCGACCGCCTTGATGGGCGGGGTCCCGGACTCGCCGGTGACGAGGGTGTCGCCGTCCTTGAGGTCGGGGTGGACGACCGAGGCGACCCAGTCGACCTGCGGCTTCCCGGTGCTCGTGTTCCGCACGACGGTCAGTGAACTGCTGTACGTCAGCGGCTTGCTGGTGTCCTTGTACGACACCGTCGCCTTCACGGAGAAGGGCACCTTGTCGCCGGTGGGGGTGCCCGGGGTGAGGGTGACGCCGGTGATGTGGGCGTCCTTGGTGTAGCCGGTGAGCAGGGTGGTGGCCGCCTTGGTGTCGCTGGTCGCGGCGGCGGCCGTGGCCACCTTGCCCTGCTGCCAGGAGGTGAGGAAGGTGGTCGCGGTGGTGGTCACCTCGGTCGCCGACAGCGGGCCGGTCTTGACCTTCGGCTTCTGGTCGGCGGACGCGGACGTGTTCTGCGTCCGGTCGTCGGCCGCCGCCCCCGAGCCGTACAGCGCGTAGACGCCGATGCCGGCGCCGCCGACGACCACGGCGATCATCCCGCCGATCACGGCGGGCTTGGTCTTCCGTCGCTCGGCGACGCGCCTTCTGTTACCCACGACTTACGCTTCCTCCGCGCTATCCCAGGGTCCCCGTTGCCCTCATGCACCTCAACGACCGCACCAGCCTAGAGTCCCTGTCCCGCGCGGGTGACTTCAGCCGGCAGCTCGTAGCACAGCTGCGACAATCGGCCCTGCCGCGTCGCCGCCGTGGCCGCCCTCCTCCGTCATGGCCGCCGCGGCCACGTCGTTGCGGAAACCGGTGAACCAGCTGTTGGACACCTCCTGCCCGTCGACCTCCGCGGAGCCGGTCTTGGCGCCGATGTCCCCGCCGAGCCCGGCCATCGCCTTCTGGGCGGTGCCCTGGGTCGCGGTGAGGTGCATCATCTGCTTGAGCTGGGAGGCGGTGTTGTACGGCAGGCCCTTGGCGGTGGCCAGTCGGCGGTCGTCGAGCTTCGGCGAGACCAGGTAGGGCTGGCGGAAGGCACCGGTGATCGCGGTGGCCGTCACCGAGGCCATGTTCAGCGGGTTCATCTGGACCTGGCCCTGGCCTATCGCGTTGGCCGCGCGGTCGGGCCCGCTGACCGCGGGGACCTTGCCGTCGAAGGAGACGATGCCGGTCTTCCAGTCCTTGCCGATCCCGAAGCGCGACGCGGCCTCCGTGGTCAGGGACTCGTCGGTGAGCGGCTTCTCGTCGATGAGCTTGATGAAGGCGGTGTTGCAGGACCGCATGAAGCTGTTGGCCAGCGTGGCGCTCTCGTTGGGCTCCATGCTGGTGAGGTTTTTGAAGGTCTGCCCCTGCCACACAGCGCTGTCCGGGCAGGGCGCCGGGCCGTTCATCGAGGTCACGCCGTTGTCGATGAGCATCGCGGAGGTGAGGATCTTCATGGTGGAGCCGGGGGCCTTGGTGCCCTCGAAGGCCGCGTTGAAGGCGTCCGTACGGTTGTTGGCGACGGCCAGCACCTCGCCGGTGCTGGGCTTGAGGGCGACGATCGAGGACTGGCCGTACAGCTTCACGGCCTTCTCGGCGGCGGCCTGAGCGGTCGCGCTGATCGTGGTCTGCAGCTCGCCCGCCTTGCCCTCGGCGAGGGTGAGCAGTGAGGTGTCGGGCGTCTGGTCCGGGTGCTTGATGACCAGCTCGATGCCCGGGGTGCCGCCGACCTGGCTTCCGTACCGCTCGCGCAGGGCGTCGAGGACCGGGCCGAGGGAGGGGTACTTCTCCTTGGTCAGCACCTTGCCGTCGCGGTCCACCGCCTCGATGGACGGGTTCGCGGACTCACCGGTGGCGAGCCTGTCGTCCGCCTGGAGCTTCGGGTACACCACGGAGGGCTGCCAGTCGACGAGTGCCCTCCCGGTGGTCACCCCGCGCACGACGGTCAGCTTGCTCTCGTACGCCAGCGGCTTCGACTTCCCGTCGTACGACACGGTCGCCTTCACGCTGTACGGCACGGTCGCGCCGGTCGCCTTGCCGGGCGTGATGTGCACGTCGCCGATGTGCGCGTCCGTCCCGTAGGCCGTCAGCAGCACCTCGGCAGCGGTGTTGTTGTTCGTGAGCGCGGCCGCGGTCGCCGCGTTGCCCTTCTCCCAGGCGGCGAAGAAGTCCTTCGACGTCTTCGCGATCTCGTCGGCGTCCGGCGGCCCGCTCCTGACGCCGCCGGACCCGTCGTCGCTCATCGCCGACACGAAGTTGTACGCCCCGTATCCGGCCCCGCCGACCATTACGGCGAACACCGTGCTGACGACAGCGACCTTCACCCCCTTGGCCATGGTCTGGCCCCCTCCCCGGTTACCCCGTTGTTGTGGGAACTCTAAGCGGGAGGTGTGACAGGCGGGGCAAGAGTTTCCCGATTCGCCGGGCCGGGTGCTCAATCACATACGTGAACGTCGGCCCGCTACACCCATGTATCCAGCCACATCCGCGATCGCCACTCATCGATCGGGATCGATGTTCCCGTGTACAGCGGCCAGAAATAGATGAAGTTCCAGGCGATCAGGAGGACCAGGACGCCGGCCGCTGTGGCTCCCGCCACCCGGCGGGTGTCGGAGGCGTGTGGGGGGCCGATGAGGGCGCCGATGAGCATGGCCACGGCCAGACAGAGGAAGGGGAGGAAGACGATCGTGTAGAAGAAGAAGATCGTCCGCTCCTGGTAGTTGAACCAGGGGAGGTAACCGGCCGCGATGCCGCAGGCGATGGCGCCCGCCCGCCAGTCACGGCGGAAGAACCAGCGCCACAGGACGTAGAGGATCGCGAAGCAGGCCGCCCACCACAGCAGGGGCGTGCCGATCGCCAGGACCTCTCGGGCGCACTTCTCGCCCGCGTCGGCCGGGCAGCCGTCCGTGCCGGGCGAGGGGGACTCGTAGAAGTACGAGACCGGGCGGCCGTCGACGATCCAGCTCCACGGGTTGGACATGTACGTGTGCGGTGAGGACAGGCCGACGTTGAACTTGTAGACCTCGTGCTCGTAGTGGATCAGGCTGCGCCACCAGTCGGGCAGGAAGGTCCAGCTGCCGCCCTTGCCGTCGGTCGCGGCCCAGTTGCGGTAGTAGCCGCCGGTGCCGTTCGAGGGGGAGAGGATCCAGCCGATCCACGAGGTGAAGTAGGTGATGACCGCGACCGGCACCGTGGCCAGGAACGCGATGCCGAGGTCGTACTTGAGGACCGCCTCGTGAGGGCGGCTCGCGCCCGCGACCCGGCGCGAGCCGACATCCCACAGCACCGTCATGATGCCGAAGGCGATCAGGAAGAACAGGCCGTTCCACTTGGTGCCGATGGCCAGGCCCAGCAACAGGCCCGCCAGCCAGCGGTAGGGGCGCCAGCCCAGGCGCATGGTGTCCGCGATGTGCGCGTCGGGGCGCACGAGCCCGTAGGAGTCGACAGGCAGCGCGGCGGCGAGTTTCTCCCGGGCCCGGTCGCGGTCGATGACCAGACAGGCGAACGCGGCCAGCACGAAGAACATCAGCACGCCGTCGAGCAGCGCGGTCCGCGCCATCACGAAGGCCAGGCCGTCCACGGTCATCAGCGCCCCGGCCAGGCAGCCCAGGAAGGTGGAGCGGAAGATCCGGCGGCCCACCCGGCACACGATCAGCACCGACAGCGTGCCGAGCAGCGCCGTCATGAACCGCCAGCCGAACGGATTGAACCCGAACATCAGCTCGCCGAGCCCGATGACGTACTTGCCGACCGGCGGATGCACCACATAGGCGGCGTCCGTCGGCAGCGCGATGTGCCCGTTCGAGGACAGGAGCTGGCTGTCGACGTTCTTGCCCCAGCTGAGCTCGAAGCCGCGGTGGACGAGCGCCCACGCGTCCTTCGCGTAGTACGTCTCGTCGAATATCACTTTCTTCGGGCTGCCCAGGTTCCAGAACCGCATCAGACCCGCCACCAGCGTCACCAGCAGCGGCCCGACCCAGCCCGACCAGCGGGTGATCCGGTCGGTGAGCGACGCCGGCAGACCCAGTACCTGCCACATCCGCGGACTGGGCTCGACATACGGCGGCACCAGGCGCTCGCGCACATCGCTGCTGGTCGGCGCCGTGTAGCCGAAACGGCGCAGCCTCTGCTGCCATGACGGCCGCCGGTCCTGGGGGGCCTGCTCCTGCCGGGTGTCCGTGGAGGACGCGGTACTGGTCACCGCGCCATCGTAGGGAACGGCGCTGTGTGAGTCCCGTGCATGGGCGGATGCGTCCGGTTCGGGCCGCCCCTGGGAGGATGGGCACGTGACTGGAACCCTTGTCCTGGCAGGCACCCCCATCGGCGACATCGCGGACGCTCCTCCCCGGCTGGCGGAGGAACTGACCGGGGCCGACGTGATCGCGGCCGAGGACACCCGCCGACTGCGCCGGCTGACCCAGGCGCTGGGCGTGACGCCCAAGGGGCGGGTCGTCTCGTACTTCGAGGGCAACGAGGCCGCTCGTACGCCCGAACTCGTCGAGGAACTTCTCGGCGGCGCGCGTGTGCTGCTCGTCACGGACGCCGGGATGCCGTCGGTGTCCGACCCCGGGTACCGGCTGGTCGCCGCGGCCGTGGAGAAGGACGTCCGGGTCACCGCCGTACCCGGACCGTCCGCGGTGCTCACCGCGCTCGCGCTGTCCGGGCTGCCCGTGGACCGGTTCTGCTTCGAGGGGTTCCTGCCGCGGAAGGGCGGCGAGCGGCTCTCGCGGCTGCGGGAGGTCGCCGGGGAGCGGCGCACGCTCGTGTACTTCGAGGCGCCGCACCGGCTCGACGACACCCTCGCCGCGATGGCCGAGGTGTTCGGGGCGGACCGGCGGGCCGCGGTGTGCCGGGAGCTGACGAAGACGTACGAGGAGGTCAAGCGGGGGGCGCTGGGTTTCCTCGCAGAGTGGGCCGCGGAAGGGGTGCGCGGGGAGATCACCGTCGTGGTCGAGGGGGCGCCCGAGAAGGGGGCCGAGGAGGTCGACGACGCGGAGCTCGTGCGGCGGGTGCGGGTGCGGGAGGAGGCGGGGGAGCGGCGCAAGGAGGCGATCGCCGCGGTGGCCGTCGAGGCGGGGATCCCCAAGAGGGTTGTTTTCGATGCGGTCGTCGCGGCGAAGAACGCCCCTTCCTGACCTGCCGCATGAGGTGGCTCACACCCCCTCTGAGCAGGGCGCATGACTTCTGAGCGTGCGCCCCATGTGCATGCAAAGCGGTGTCTCGGAATGCAAAGGTCCGCACGGTGTGGCGGGCCTGTTCGGCAAGGAAAGTCCAAATCGACTCCAACACTCGACAGGCCTGTCGCCTCGGCGCCTCGGGAGGCGTCCACTGGGGTGAGGGACGTACCCGTCCTTCGAACCAGCGGACACACAGGAGCTGGCATGAGCGAGATCGCAGGGCACCCCGGTGCCACGGCAGTCGTCAACGAGTCCTACTCCTTCGCCTGCATGAGCTGCGGGCACGGGTGGGAGCAGTCGTACGAGATAGAGCACCACGTCGACGGCGACGGCCGGGAGTTCGTGCAGTACATGGTGGAGGGACGGGTCGTGCCCTCGCCGCTCTCCAAGCCCACGTGCGCGAACTGCGACAACCACGTCGTACGGATCATGCGGCCCGGCCGGGTCGCGTCCGCCCGTGACGCGGCGCACCGGCTGCACCGCACGCCCCCCGCCGGGCCCGTGGAGGCGCCGACGGCCGGGGAAGGGGCGCAGGTGTCGGCCGAGGACCACCACTGGCACCTGTCCGACCTGCTGCACGTGTTCCAGCGCAAGGCGAGCTGACCCGGTCTCGCGACGGGGAGGACATGCCCCTTTCGTAGGATCGGGGCATGCCTTCGAACAGTCCCCGCGAGAAGAACGCGGCGCCGCCGCTCCCGGAGCCCCTGCGGGTGCCGGTCGCCGACTCCCACACCCACCTGGACATGCAGGACGGGACCGTGGAGGAGGCGCTCGCGAAAGCCGCGTCGGTCGGGGTGACCACGGTCGTCCAGGTCGGCTGCGACGTCCGCGGCTCGCAGTGGGCCGCCGAGACGGCGGGACTGCACGAGGCCGTGCACGCCACCGTCGCCCTGCACCCCAACGAGGCGCCGCGCATCGTCCACGGTGACCCCGACGGCTGGTCGAGGCAGGGCGCGCGCCGGGCCGGGGGCACGCCGGCGCTCGACGAGGCCCTCGCCGAGATCGACCGCCTGGCCGGACTCCCGCAGGTCAAGGGCGTCGGCGAGACCGGCCTCGACTACTTCCGCACCGGGCCCGAGGGCAAGGAGGCGCAGGAGTCCTCCTTCCGCGCCCACATCGAGATCGCCAAGCGGCACGGCAAGGCCCTCGTCATCCACGACCGCGACGCCCACACCGACGTCCTGCGTGTGCTGAAGGAGGAGGGCGCCCCCGAGCGCACCGTCTTCCACTGCTACTCCGGCGACGCCGAAATGGCGGAGATCTGCGCCCGCGCCGGATACTTCATGTCCTTCGCCGGCAACGTCACCTTCAAGAACGCCCAGAACCTGCGGGACGCGGTGGCCGTGGCGCCTCTCGAACTCCTCCTCGTGGAGACCGACGCGCCCTTCCTGACGCCGGTGCCGTACCGCGGACGGCCGAACGCCCCCTATCTCATTCCGGTCACGGTGCGTGCCCTGGCCGCCGTGCGCGGTATCGACGAGGACACGTTGGCCACGGCACTCGCCGCCAACACCGCACGCGCCTTCGGATACCGAGCCGATCGAACGTAACTCCGGGTAGCCGCGTCGCTTTGGAGAGTGACGGTCGCTCCGCTAGGTTCTGTGGGCCCGATCCGGACCCCTCTGGACCCCTCGGCCCCTGGAGCGTGTCGGCGTGAGCAACTCCCAGTACGAGACGTACGAGGCCTACGGGACGTACGGCCCGACCGAACCGTACGGACCTTCGGCGTACGGCGGTTTCGACGCGGCCCCCGCAGGTCCGGACACCGCGCAGACGTTCGTGTACGGGCTGCCGGACCTGACGCGGGCGCAGCCCTACGAGGACACCTACCGGCCCGCGTACGAAGTGCCGCTGTCGCCGCTCCCGCGTCAGGCCGCGGTGGGGCGGCGGGCCGCGCGGCGGCGCAGGGCGCGGTTCGCGGAGCGGTCGGACAGCGCGATGCGCCGGCTGCTTCCGCAGGCGCTGGTGGTGGCCTTCCTGGCGGGCGGCACCACCGCCTTCGTCGCCAAGGACAAGGCGATCGAGCTGACCGTCGACGGCAAGCCGCGCACTCTGCACACCTTCGCGGACGACGTGTCCGAACTGCTCACCGAGGAGGGCGTGGCGGTCGGGCCCCACGATGTCGTCGCGCCCGCGCCCGGCGAAGAGCTCGCCAGCGGGGACGAGGTCGCGGTGCGCCACGGGCGTCCCGTGCGGCTCACGCTCGACGGGCACCGGCGTGAGGTGTGGACCACGGCACAGACGGTGGAGGGGGCACTCGAACAGCTGGGGGTGCGTGCGGAGGGCGCCTACCTGTCCACTTCGCGCTCCCGGCGGATCGGGCGCGAGGGGCTCGCGCTGGACGTGCGCACCGAGCGCTCGGTGACGGTCATGGCGGACGGACGGGCCCGGACGATCCGCACGAACGCGGCGACCGTCCAAGAGGCCGTCGAGGCGGCCGGGGTCACACTGAGCGGGATGGACACCACCTCGGTGGCGTCGGGAAGCTTTCCGCGCGACGGCCAGACCGTCACGGTGCTGCGGATCACGGGCGCGAAAGAGGTCCACGACGAGCGCATCCCCTTCCGCGAGGAACGGACCGCGGACTCCTCACTGTTCAAGGGCACCGAGGTCGTGGAGCAGGCGGGGGCGCCTGGGGTTCGCCGGGTCACGTACTCCCTGCGGACCGTCAACGGGGTCAGGCAGAAGCCGCGCCGGCTCAGGACCGAGGTGGTCAGGGAACCCCGCACCCGGATCGTGAAGGTGGGCACGAAGCCGCTGCCCACGTCGATACAGGGCGCCGACCACCTGAACTGGCAGGGACTGGCGGACTGCGAGTCCGGGGGCCGCCCGAACGCGGTGGACCCTTCGGGAACGTACGGGGGCCTCTACCAGTTCGACACGAGAACCTGGCAGGACCTCGGTGGCTCCGGCCGCCCCCAGGACGCCCCGGCAGCAGAACAGACATTCCGAGCGAAGAAGCTGTACGTACGACGGGGAGCGAGCCCCTGGCCGCATTGCGGAACTCGCTTGTACGGACCCACGTGAGGGGCGCGGGGCTGTACCGGTGTGTTGGCTACGCCACGTGGGCGCGACCAGCCTCCCACCGGCCCGCGGCTAGGCTGTCCACGTGAGCAGCCCCTCCCCAGACACCCTTCTCGGCCCCGCCGACGTACGCGAACTCGCGTCCGCCCTCGGCGTCCGCCCCACCAAGCAACGCGGCCAGAACTTCGTGATCGACGCGAACACGGTCCGCCGTATCGTCCGCACCGCGGAGGTCCGCCAGGAAGACGTGGTCGTGGAGGTGGGCCCCGGCCTCGGCTCGCTCACCCTCGCCCTCCTCGAAACCGCCGACCGCGTCACCGCCGTCGAGATCGACGACGTACTGGCCGCCGCACTGCCTGCCACGATCGCGGCCCGCCTGCCCGAACGCGCGGACCGGTTCGCTCTCGTGCACTCCGACGCCATGCACATCACCGACCTCCCCGGCCCGTTGCCGACGGCACTCGTCGCGAACCTGCCGTACAACGTCGCCGTACCCGTACTGCTGCACATGCTCGCCACCTTCCCGAGCATCGAGCGCACCCTGGTCATGGTCCAGGCGGAGGTCGCCGACCGGCTCGCCGCGGCGCCCGGTTCGAAGGTGTACGGCGTCCCCTCCGTGAAGGCCAACTGGTACGCCGAGGTCAAGCGGGCCGGGTCGATCGGCCGCAACGTGTTCTGGCCCGCGCCGAACGTCGACAGCGGGCTCGTCGCGCTCACCCGGAGGACCGAGCCGGTGAAGACGACCGCCTCCAGGAGCGAGGTGTTCGCCGTCGTCGACGCCGCCTTCGCCCAGCGCCGCAAGACGCTGCGGGCCGCGCTCGCCGGGTGGGCGGGTTCGGCGGCGGCCGCCGAGACGGCTCTCGTGGCGGCCGGGGTCTCGCCCCAGGCCCGCGGGGAGTCGCTCACCGTCGAGGAGTTCGCGCGCATCGCGGAAAACAAGGAGCCCGGTCAGCAGTGAGCGTCACCGTCCGCGTCCCCGCCAAGGTCAACGTCCAGCTCGCGGTGGGCGCCGTCCGCCCCGACGGCTTTCACGACCTGGCCAACGTCTTCCTCGCGGTCGGCCTCTACGACGAGGTGACCGTGACGCCCGCCGATGAACTCCGGGTCACCTGCGAG
This sequence comes from Streptomyces sp. NPDC019531, assembly GCF_044903305.1. NCBI lineage: Bacteria > Bacillati > Actinomycetota > Actinomycetes > Kitasatosporales > Streptomycetaceae > Streptomyces > Streptomyces sp. NPDC019531. Next base: position 60,824 of record NZ_JBJDQL010000049.1, read on the forward strand.
GGGCCGGACGCCGGCCAGGTGCCCCTCGACCGTACGAATCTGGCGGCCCGGGCGGCGATCGCCCTCGCGGAGCGCCGCGGGATCGAGCCCGCCGTGCACGTCCACATCGCCAAGGACATCCCCGTCGCCGGCGGCATGGCGGGCGGCAGTGCGGACGGCGCCGGGGCGCTGCTGGCCTGCGACGCGCTGTGGGGGACGGGCGCCTCCCGGGAGGAACTGCTCGACATCTGTGCCGAGTTGGGCAGTGACGTGCCGTTCAGCCTGGTGGGCGGGGCCGCGCTCGGGACGGGGCGCGGGGAGAAGCTCCGCGCCCTTGAGGTCGGCGGTGGCTTCTTCTGGGTGTTCGCGATGGCGGAGCGTGGGCTGTCGACTCCGGCCGTCTTCCGGGAGTTCGACCGGCTCACCGAGGGTCTCGACGTCCCTGAGCCCGTCGCCTCCGAGGAACTGCTCGACGCGCTGGCCACGGGCGACCCTGACGCGCTCGCCGCCGCCGTCTCCAACGACCTGCAGCCCGCCGCTCTCTCGCTCTTCCCGGAACTCGCAGACACCCTCGCGGTGGGCAGTGCAGCGGGCGCCCTCGCCGGGCTCGTCTCGGGTTCGGGTCCGACCACGGCGTTCCTGGCCCGTGACGCCGAGTCGGCGGCGAAGGTCGCGGACGCGCTGCGGGCCTCCGGCACGTGCCGGTCGGTGCGCCCGACGTCGGGGCCGGCGCCGGGCGCGACCGTGATCTCCGGTATTTCCGGTATTTCTGGGTAGGTCTCCACCGGCCCTTCCCCGAGCGTCCACCGGGCCTCCACAACAGGCTTCTGACCTGCACAAATGCGCAGTTCAAGTGTTACCTAAGCCACAGCGTTCTATTGTTCACCAATAGCCCTCCTGGTTCCTTTCGTGCGCTTCTGTGCCGTGGAAAGCGCTGGCATGATCAGCCGACCCCGGTCTCTCGGTCACCGGCGGTACGAGAGGAATCTCCCATGGGGCACATGGATCACTTCAGCGCCGGATGGGTCACCCCCGTCCTGTCCTATGCGATGGCCTGCGTCGGCTCGGCGCTCGGTCTGCGCTGTACCGTCCGGGCGCTGGAAGCCGACGGCTCCTCCAAGCGGAACTGGCTGCTGCTCGCCTCCGTCGCCATCGGCTCCGGCATCTGGACCATGCACTTCATCGCCATGCTCGGCTTCAGCGTCGAGGGCACCCCGATCCGCTACGACGTCCCGCTCACCGTCCTCAGCCTGCTGATGTCCATCGGCGTGGTCGCGGCCGGTGTCTTCACCGCGGGGTACGGGCGTTCGCGGGTGACGTCGGTCGTGTTCGGTGGCCTGGGCGCCGGGGTCGGCGTCGCGGCCATGCACTACACCGGGATGGCCGCGCTCAATCTGCACGGCAAGGTGGACTACGACCCCCTGCTCGTCATCGCGTCCGTCGCGATCGCGGTCGTCGCGGCGACCGCTGCGCTGACGCTCACGTTGGTGGTGCGGGGGCCGGTGCTGGCCACCGCCGCCGCGCTGGTCATGGGGCTCGCGGTGAGCAGCATGCACTACACCGCGATGTTCGCGGTGAGTATCGAACTGGCGCCCAGCAGTGCGTCGTTGCCGGGGGCCACCCCGACCGAGTTCATCTTTCCGCTGGCCGTGGTGCTGGGGTCGTTCCTGTTCCTGGCCGCTGCGTATGTTGCTCTGTCGCCGACGGGGAAGCGGCACGAGTCGGCCGTCGCTGCGGAGTTGCTCCGCGAGGTTGAGCTCACCACTGCGTAAGCGTGTTGGTCGTCTGCGGGCCGGTGGGGGCTGGTCGCGCCCCGCGGCGGAGCCGCTGATGTAACAGCCCCGCGCCCCTTGGGGGGTTGCCGTGAGACGTATCTCCATCCATGAGCAAGGTTTCCTCCATGTCCTTTTCCCGTACGTCCGCCCGGCTGCGTCCCAGATCCGTCCGAGCGAAGATCGTTTCGCTGCTCATGTTGCCCATCGTGTCGCTCATGGCGTTGTGGGGGTTCGCCGCTGTGACGACCGCGTCCAGCATCGGGGACACCGAGCGGGCCAAGGACGTCAACGCGGAACTCCTCACGCCGGTCGGGGACTTCGTGACGGCGTTGCAGGCCGAACGGACGGCCGCGCTGAGCAGTGACGGGGTCGAGGGAGCGCGCCAGGCCACCGACAAGGCCGCCGACGCGCTGAAGGACGGCATCAACGCCTCCAGCTCCGACGCCGCGCTCCTCGACGCGAGCCTGCCCGAGCGCATCGACGGCCTGGAGGCCGACGCCGGGCGGCTCGCGGCCCTGCGCTCCGAGGCGAGCTCGAAGGGGGCGGCGCCCTCGACGACGTACACGAAGTACACGAAGGTCATCGACGACGCCTTCTCCGTGATCGGTGGTCTCACCGGCGACGAGGGCACCGATGCCGCCTCCGACGCGCGCGTGGTGCTCGAACTGGCACGCGCGCGTGAGGCGTTGGCGCAGGAGCGGGCCCTGCTGGCCGCCGCGGACGCCGCCGGGACGCTGAGCCGGGAGCAGTACGCGCTGTTCGTCGGCGCGGTCGCCACCCAGCGGGAGCTGCTGGAGCCCGCCGTCGCCGACCTGAAGGCCACGCACCAGGCCGCGTACCAGGAGATCCTTGACGGAGACGGGTACGCGCGCGTGCAGGCCGTCGAGAACCGGGTGCGCGCCGCCGGACCAGGGGCCGTGTCGAGTACGGCCCTGGCCGGCTGGGACACCGCCTCCGCCGGAGTACTGGAGAAGCTGACCGCGGCCGAGACCGCGGCCGGTACCGGCGCCACCGCCAAGGCCGACCCGTTCGGCGGGGACACCCTCGGCGCCTCCGGGATCGCCGTGGTGCTCGGCCTGGTGGGTGTGCTGCTGTCGCTGCTCGTCTCCGTGCTCGTCGGGCGCGGGCTCATCGTCGAACTGCTCGACCTGCGCAACTCCGCGCTGGAGGTGGCCGGTCGGCGGCTGCCGCAGGCCATGCGCAAGCTGCACGCCGGACAGGGCGTCGACATCGACGCCGAGGCGCCCATGCGCCGCCTGGCCGGCGACGAACTCGCCCAGGTCGGCACGGCCCTGACCGCCGTCCAGCGGGCCGCGCTCAAGGCCGCCTCCGAACGCGCCGAACTCCTCAGCGGGATCTCCGGGGTGTACGTCTCCCTCGCCCGCCGCAGCCAGGTGCTGCTCCACCGTCAGCTGGACCTGCTCGACGCGCTGGAGCAGCGGCAGCAGGACCCGGCCCTGCTGCACGAGCTCTACCGCGTCGACTACCTGGCCACCCGGATGCGCCGGCACTCCGAGAGCCTGCTCATCCTGTCCGGTATCGCGCCGGGCCGCGGCTGGCGGGACCCGATTCCGCTGGCGGACGTGCTGCGGGCCGCCGTCGCCGAGATCGAGAACGCGCCCCGGGTGCAGATCTGGGCCGTGCCCAAGGTCTCCGTGCTCGGCGGTTCGGTCGCCGACGTGATCCATCTGCTCGCCGAACTCGTCGAGAACGCGGCCGCGTTCTCCCCGCCCAGCACCCAGGTGCAGCTGCGCGCCGCCCGGCTGCGCGACGGCGTGCTCATCGAGATCGAGGACAGCGGCTTCGGCATGAACGAGGAGGCCCTCGCCGAGGCCAACCGCAAGATCCAGTCCGACCGGGTCGACCTCCTCGACGCCAAGCAGATCGGTCTGATCGTGGTCAACCGGCTGCGCGAGCGGCAGGGGCTGCGCGTGGAGGTCCGCTCCTCGCCGAACGGCGGTGTGACCGCTGCCGTGTTCATCCCCGAGGGGCTGATGCGCGACGACATGCCGGTGGCCGAGGGAGCCCAACAGGGCCGCGGCCTCGCCCCCGCGTCGGCGCTGATCCAGCGACGGGGGATGGCGGGGGCCTGACGGCCCCTCACCGCGCGCTGACCGGGAGTCAGCGGATCTCCATGAGGTATTCACGTGCGCGAGGTGTGGATGGGGTGGAAGGGGCTGATGGGACCAGTAGGATCATTTGATCCTTCAAGCACCGCCCACACCGGGCCCGCTCGGTGCTGCTCCCCAACCGAGTTGGAAGGTCACAACTGTGTCCACCACCCCCCAAGACCCCACTACCCCCACCCATCGCAGGAAGCGCTCCCTGTCCCGGCGTGGCGTCATCGCCACCGCCGGTGCGGTGGCGGCCGGCGCCGCGCTGACGCCGGTCGTCTTCGCGGCGACGGACTCCGACGACCCGGCCGGATCGGAGGACACCTCGGGCACGGACCCGCAGAAGTTCCCCGCCACCCGCACCGAGGCCACCACCGGCGCCACCGAGACGACCACCGCGCTCGCCGCCTCCTACGTCGGCGTCCGCTGGACCGGCGCGGCGGACGGCGCCGGCATCAAGCTCGCGAACGGCGGCTGGCAGAACATCACCGGCGGCTGCGCCACCCTGGACGGCGGCGGTACGGCACTGGTGGCGGCCGGTGACGTGACGTCGTACGAGGTGAAGGTGCCGGACGGCGCGACGGCCGTGCACTCGCTCGCGATCGACACCACCGACGGGCCCAGGCGCACCTTCCAGGTGCCCTCGGAGCCGACACGCGTGCGTGGCGTGGGCTACCTCTCCCGCCCCGCGTGGGGCGCTGACGAGTCCAAGCGGTACAAGGACGGCAAGGTCAACTCGCCCGAGACGTACTACCCGTTGCAGACCATCACGGTCCACCACACGGACACGCCCAACGCCGATCCCGACCCGGCCGCCACCATACGGGCGATCTACGAGTACCACGCGGTCACCCTCGACTGGGGTGACATCGGCTACCACCTCCTCATCGACGAGGCCGGTGTCGTCTACGAGGGCCGTTACTCGGGCGAGGACCTGCTGCCCGCCTTCAACGCGGACGGCAACCTCGTCACCGCCTTCCACACCGCCGGCTTCAACTCCGGCAACCTCGGCATCGCGCTGCTCGGCAATCTCGTCGCCCAGGGCCCGACCGACGCGGCCAAGGCCTCCCTGATCCGCCTGATCAAGGTGATCGCCCGCTTCAAGGGCCTCGACCCGCAGGCCAAGGTCACCTTCGTCAATCCGGTCAACGGCGTCACCAAGGACGTCACCACGGTCAGCGGCCACCGCGACTGGCTGCAGACCGACTGCCCCGGCCAGACGATGTACGACCTTCTCGACGAGGTCCGGGCCGCCACGGCCCGCTGATGAACCGCCGCGCGCCCCGGGTGAGGGTTCCCCGGGGCGCACGGTTTTTTCCCACGCTGTCTCAGAAGGTCAGCTTCCAGCTGTTGAGGTAGCCGGTGTCCGCGCTGTAGACGTCCTGGACCTTGAGCTGCCAGGTCCCGTTGACCGTCGTCTCGCTGGACGCGTCGACCGTGTAGGTGGCGTCGACGTTGTCCGTGGAGTCGGAGGAACTGCTGCTCTTGAGGCGGTAGGTCGAACCGTCCGGGGCGACCAGGTCGATCACCAGGTCACCGCGGTAGGTGTGGACGATGTTGACGTACACGCTCAGGTCGCTGGGCGCGCTGCCCGTGAGGCCGCTGACGGTGATCGGCGAGTAGACGGCCGAACCGGCGTCCGGGATGGAGACGTCGGTGGTCGACTCGAAGGCCGTGCCCGTGTCGCCGCCGTCGTCCCCGGCGGGGGTGACCTGGAGCAGCAGGTTGGGGCTGCCGGTCCCGACGCTGGTGAGGGTGGAGGCGGAGGCCGCGGAGACCAGTGCCGAGGAGACCTGGGCGGGCGTGGCGCTCGGGTTCTCGCCCAGGTAGACCGCGGCCGCGCCGCACACGTGCGGCGACGCCATCGACGTACCGGAAAGGGTCGCGGTGGCGGAGTTGGAGGTGTTGTACGTCGAGGTGATGCTCGATCCCGGTGCGAACAGGTCCAGTACGGAGCCGTAGTTGGAGTAGCTCGCGCGCGCGTCCGCGCTGGTCGAGGCGCCGACCGTGATCGCCGTGGAGACGCGGGCCGGGGAGTTCGAGGAGGCGGTGGTGTTGTCGTTGCCGGCCGCGACCGCGTAGGTGATGCCCGCCGCGATGGAGTTGGCGACCGCCGCGTCCAGCACGGAGTCCGCGTCGCCGCCCAGCGACATGTTGGCGACCGCCGGGAACTGCGCGTTCTCGGTCACCCAGTCGATGCCCGCGACGACCTGGTCGGTCGTGCCGGAGCCGTCGTCGTCCAGGACGCGCACGGCGACGATGTTCGCCGACTTGGCGACGCCGTAGGTGCTGCCGGCGACCGTGCCCGCGACGTGGGTGCCGTGGCCGTTGCCGTCGTCGGCGGTGGAGTCGTCGTCGATGGCGTCGTAGCCGTAGGAGGCGCGGCCGCCGAAGTCGGTGTGGGTGATCCGTACGCCGGTGTCGATGATGTAGGCCGTCACCCCGCTGCCCGCGCTGTCCGGGTAGGTGTACGAGGAGTCCAACGGCAGATCCGCCTGGTCGATGCGGTCCAGGCCCCAGGTCGGGCTCGTCTGCGTGTCGGTGATGTGGACCGTCTTGTTCTGCGTCACCGAGGCGACGGCCGGATCGGCGGCGAGCCGCTTGGCCTCCGTCTCGCTCATCTCGGTCGCGTAGCCGTTGAGGGCCTTCTTGTAGGTCCGGGTGACCTCCGCGCCGTAGCGCTTCGCGACCGCCTTGCCCTTCGTGGAACCGGCCCTGGTGTCGGTCTTGAGGGTGACGATGTAGCTGTCCTTGACGGCGCCTTCGGCGTTCGCGCCCTGGATGACGCCCTCGGCGGGCGCGGCGGAGGCGGGAGCGGTGGTCGCGGCGCCGACGGTGAACAGGGCGGCGGCCGAGACGAGAGCGGCGAGAGCGGCACGTCTGCGGCGGGGCGTGGGGGAGTGCTGCACGAACGACATGGGGGTGCGACCCCTTCTCGGGAAGCGTGCGTGGACGGGTCGGTGGGGGGTGGCCTGTCCTGTGCGCATACGGTGGCGGTTTTGAAGGGATCACGTCAATAGAGGGGAATCCCTACGTCCGGGTAGGGAGCCGCCAGGGACGCGGGGCGAGGGGAGGTCCGTGCGCCGGACTACCCTGGAGGGTCGATCGATCCCCCTGGGCAGGAGAGAAATGGCCGTCAATCTGGTCAATGTCGAGAACGTCAGCAAGGTGTACGGCACCCGTGCACTGCTGGACGGTGTCTCGCTCGGCGTCTCCGAGGGCGATCGCATCGGCGTCGTGGGCCGCAACGGCGACGGCAAGACCACCCTGATCCGCATGCTCGCCAAGCTGGAGGACACCGACACCGGGCGCGTCACGCACTCCGGCGGGCTGCGGCTCGGCGTGCTCACCCAGCACGACTCCCTGGACCCCACGGCGACCGTCCGGCACGAGGTCATCCGGGACATGGCCGACCACGAGTGGGCCGGCAACTCCAAGATCCGCGATGTGCTGACGGGACTGTTCGGCGGGCTCGACCTGCCCGGCTTCCCGCAGGGGCTCGACACCGTCATCGCACCGCTCTCCGGTGGCGAGCGCCGCCGTATCGCCCTCGCCAAGCTGCTCATCGAGGAACAGGACCTGATCGTCCTCGACGAGCCCACCAACCATCTCGACGTCGAGGGGATCTCGTGGCTGGCCAGGCACCTGCGCGAGCGCCGGTCCGCGCTCGTGTGCGTCACCCACGACCGGTGGTTCCTCGACCAGGTCTGCACGCGCATGTGGGATGTGCAGAAGGGCGACGTCTTCGAGTACGAGGGCGGCTACTCCGACTATGTCTTCGCCCGTGCCGAGCGTGAGCGGATCGCCGCCACCGAGGAGACCAAGCGGCAGAACCTGGTCCGCAAGGAGCTGGCGTGGCTGCGGCGGGGCGCCCCGGCGCGGACGTCGAAGCCGCGGTTCCGCGTCGAGGCCGCGAACGAGCTGATCAAGGACGTGCCGCCGCCGCGGGACAGCAGCGAGCTGATGAAGTTCGCGTCCTCGCGGCTCGGGAAGACGGTCTTCGAACTGGAGGACGTGACCGTCCAGGCCGGGCCGAAGGTGCTGCTGAAGCATGTGACGTGGCAGCTCGGTCCGGGGGACCGGATCGGCCTTGTCGGGGTCAACGGCGCCGGGAAGACGTCCTTGCTGCGGGCCATGGCCGAGGCCGCGCGGACCGAGGGGGAGACCCAGCCGGTGGGCGGGCGGGTCGTGGTCGGCAGGACCGTCAAGCTCGCCTATCTCTCGCAGGAGGTCGCCGAACTCAACCCCGGGCTGCGGGTGTTGGAGGCCGTCCAGCAGGTGCGCGAGCGCGTCGACCTCGGCAAGGGGCGCGAGATGACCGCCGGGCAGCTGTGCGAGACGTTCGGCTTCAACAAGGAGAAGCAGTGGACGCCGGTCGGGGACCTGTCCGGTGGTGAGCGGCGGCGCCTGCAGCTGCTGCGGCTGCTGATGGACGAGCCCAATGTCCTCTTCCTCGACGAGCCCACGAACGACCTCGACATCGAGACGCTGACCCAGCTGGAGGACGTCCTCGACGGATGGCCCGGGTCGATGATCGTCATCTCCCACGACCGGTTCTTCGTCGAGCGGACCACGGACCGGGTCTTCGCGCTGCTCGGGGACGCGACCCTGCGGATGCTGCCGCGCGGTATCGACGAGTACCTGGAGCGGCGGCAGCGGATGGAGGAGGCCGTGGCCGCCGCCTCCCCGGCCCCGGTCAAGGCCGTACCCGAGAAGAGCGCCGCCGATCAGCGGGCCGCCAAGAAGGAGCTCCAGAAGATCGAGCGGCAGCTCGACAAGATCTCCGAGCGGGAGACCGGGCTGCACGCGCAGATCGCCGACAACGCCACGGACTTCGCCAAGGTGGCCACGCTCGACGCCGAGCTGCGGGATCTCGCCGGGGAGCGGGAGGAGCTGGAGATGCGGTGGCTGGAGCTGGCCGAGGACGCGTGAGGGTGCGGCTGGTTGACGCGCCGGTGCGTGAAGGTGGCGCACATCGTCCTCGAACGACAGGAAAGCCGGGAATTCAGCTCTTCCGGGACACTTCTCACCGGTAGGGGAAGCGCAACGTCGAACTAGCGTGTAGCTTCCGGGGGCATGAAGGGCAGGGGCGCTGGGAGGGGGCCTCTGTCCGTTGCGGATCGCGGGCATCCATAGTGGGGCATTCACGCGGATCCATTGGGGGGACTGGGGGGTTGCTCGATGGGAGTTCGGCTCATGGTGGTCGACGACCACCGATTGCTCGCCGAGGCGCTGGCCTCGGCGTTGAAACTGCGCGGGCACCGGGTGCTCGCGGCGGCGGCGCCTGCCGCGGGGGCGGCGGAGCTGGTGATCAGCCGGGCGCCCGAGGTGTGCCTGCTGGGGACGGCGACTCCGGCCGAGCCGGGGATGTTCGACCCGGTCGTGAAGATCAAGCGGGAGCGGCCGCAGGTGGCGGTGCTGGTGCTGGGGCCGGTGCCGAGTCCTCGGGGGATCGCGGCGGCGTTCGCGGCGGGGGCGTCGGGGTATGTGCGGCACGACGAGCGCATCGAGGGGGTCGAGCGGGCGATCATGAAGGCGCGGGCGGGGGAGGCGGCGGTGGCGCCGCAGTTGCTGCAGGGGGCGTTCAGTGAGTTGCTGAACCCCGCGGCCCAGCCGGACGACGAGGGGCAGCGGCTGCTGCAGATGCTGACGCCTCGGGAGGTCGAGGTGCTGGTGCGGGTGGCTGACGGGGAGGACACGCGGCTGATCGCGGCGGGGATGGGGATAGCGCCGTCGACTGCGCGGACGCATGTGCAGCGGGTGCTGATGAAGTTGGGGGTGGGGTCTCGGCTGGAGGCGGCGGCGTTGGCTGCTCGGACGGGGTTGTTGGATCGGGCGGGGCCGGTGGGGGGGCCTCCGGCGGTTGGGCCGTGATGCCTGCGGCGGCCTGTGGGGGTGGGGTGGGGGCGGGCGTTTTGCGCAGTT
>NZ_JBJDQL010000050.1:0-66200 GCF_044903305.1 Streptomyces sp. NPDC019531
AGACCCGAAACCCTTCGTATGGACGAAGACCGCGGACGAGATCCTTGAGCGCCTCGCCGGATATCTGAACCGAATTCCAGACTCAGGACACTAGTGGAAACTGACCTACGACAGACGGCGGGTCGCCGAGGCCAAGGGCAACAGCGGTGGTCACGACCGCTGTCAGGCAGGACGATCGCCGACGTGCGCCGCGCACCTCGAAGGCCGGTCATGGCTGCCAGGCCCGCGAACACGGCGTCAGCCGTGGCGCCGTGCGCACCGCTGTGGTCGGCCTCATGCCTGACCACAGCGCGGCCGACCACCAGGCCACATCTGCCACGGAGCAGTTGTCACCCTCGATACGCCGGGCAAGCTCGCCGAATCCTCCGCGCGACCGAGCTGGACGACGCCGAGTGGGCCACACCGCCGCCGCCCCCTGCCGTGCACTGCCGTGCGTTTGACGGCCCCCAGGGCGCCCCGACCGTCTCGGGCGCAGCGCAAGGCCCGCCGGGAGTACGAGACGAACGGTTGCGGTTCCGGTGACGTCGGTCAGGCGGCCATAAAAGCTCGCTGCGGCATGGTGGGTTCCCGCTCACTGGTAGCGAATTCACCGTGGTGTCGCTCGCTTATCCTTAGGCTCACACCCTGAGGACGTGCATTTTTAGGACTTGACCTGCTCAGCTCCATCCGCCGCCGACAGCCCGACTGGAAAGCACCGAGTTTGACAGGGCTTTGCGCAGGCCCGGTATTTCTCGATCGAATTTCTTGGCGAGTTCCTCAAGCGTATTCTTGTGTTTGCGGCGCTCGGAACGGTCCAGTACGACCCCCATGGTCGCGTCGCCCTCCAGGGCAATCACGGGCAGTGCCACTTGTGCCGGGGGCAGCGTGGACGGGTCGGGAGTGGTGGTGACCCGCGTGCGCAACGCTTGCTGCACGGCTCGGGTCTCCTCTTCCCGCCGCAGGACAACCTTGCTCCCTCCAAGCAGACTCAAGGTGCGGCCGGTCTTCCCTTCGATGATCCCAGCAACCTTCAACTGGTTTTCGATCGGTTTCTCCGCCGTGTGCGCGGTGTTGTGCACTAGTGCCATCCACTTTTTCGGCCTCCTCGTATGCAGCTCTTCCCACACAGAGGCAAGAAATGGATCTGTCGGTGATTGGTCTCCAAGTGCGCGAACTCGGCGCCCGTCGGTCTCAGCCTGCCCCGACAGGACTAGCTCGGTCAGGGCGGCAGCGCGCACCCGCTGCCCGCGGAACTGCAGAAGAGTAGCCGGAAACTTATTCTTCTTGAAAGCGTAGGTGCACAGGTAGATTTGCTGCGGAAGTGTGAGATCCATGTGAACTCCTTGAATGCGTGGCAACAGGACCAGTTCCTACTGCATGGCGCGATCCGCAAGGGCCGTTGATGGCATTTTGGGTTCGCTTGCCCCGGCCGTCGGCCTGTCGGCGTAGCGCTTTTCCTGACTCGACGGGACTGCAGTCGCCCGAAGGCGCCAGGGACCCGCGACATGTCACTAACTGTAATAATGACACTTAGTGACGGCACTTGCCACCCTGCGCGCATGTGACCTGCGCCACGAGTCCACCGCGGCGCCCGCCGCACTTGCCGGTACTGTCACTTAGTGACATTGTCATTAAGTGACAGTCTTCGATCGCTGAACAGTGACCGGCTCCAGGCTGCGGCCCCACTCAGAGCCCTTCCCGACATCAGGGCCTCATCACTCGCTGTCCTGGGACAGCCACAGGAAGGACCGACATGGCATTGCCGAAGACCATCAGCGTCGAGGAGCTCTTCGCCCCTCCCGTCCGTTCGAGAGCCTCCCTCTCGCCGGACGGTGCAAAGATCGCGTACCTGGCTCCGTGGGAGAACCACCTGAACCTGTGGATCGAGAGCGTCGACGCGCCCGGGGACGCGCGGCGGGTCTCCTCCGAGGACCGCAACCTGCTGAGCTACCACTGGACCGATGATCCGAGGTGGCTGCTCTATACCCGGGACCAGGGGGGCGACGAGAACCGGCACCTGTACCGCGTCGATCTCGAAGACCCCGACGCAGCGGCTACCGACCTGACCCCCTTTCCCGGCGCACGCATCATGGATCTGCAACTGCCCGCCGCGCGGCCGGGTAAGGCGGTGTTCTCCTCGAACAGCCGGAACCCCGCTGCATTCGACCTCTTCGAACTGGACATCGCCACCGGTGACCTGCGGACCCTCGCGGAGAACACCGGAGGCGCTGCCACCACCCTTATCTATGGCGGCAGCGGAGACCCCTTCATCAACGAGGTAACCGAACAGGGCGACCTACGGCTCTCGCGCTGGAACGAGGCCACGCAGACGTGGCGCCACATCGCGCAGTTCGACGGTGCGGACTATCCGCTGGGCGTCTATCCGCTGGAGGTCACCACCGACGCCGACGGCGTGCTCTTCGGTTCGAACCGGGGCTCGGACAGACTCCGCCTGGCCCGGCTGGATACAGCAACCGGCGAGGAGACGGAGGTCGACTCCCACCCGCAGTACGACCTGGACACACGAGCCCGTGTCTTTCCCGCACTGCCCTCGCCTCTCATCTTCAGCCGGCGTACCGGCGAGCTCATCGGAGTTCGCTACCTCGGGGAACGACTGGTGATCAACGCACTGGACCCGCACTTCGCCGAGGTCTTGGAGAACCTGAGGAATCTGTCCGACGGCGACCTGGCCCACATCTCGTCCGACGAGAGCGAGCAGCGGTGGGTCGTCAGCTTCACCCACGACCGCGATCCCGGGGCCACATACTTCTACGACCACGCCTCGGGCGAGAGTCGCCTACTGTTCCGGCCCCTTGGCCACCTGGATCCCGAGCAGCTGGCACCGATGACACCGATGACGATCACCGCTCGGGACGGTCTCGCGCTCCCCTCCCACCTGACACTGCCGGTCGGGACAGAGCCGCACCGACTGCCGCTGGTCCTGCTCGTGCACGGCGGTCCCTGGGACCGGGACAGCTGGGGATTCAACCCTCTCGTCCAGCTGCTGGCCAACCGGGGCTACGCGGTGCTTCAGGTGAACTTCCGCAGCTCCACGGGGTACGGCAAGTCATTCATGAAGGCCGGCATCGGGGAGTTGGCCGGCAAAATGCACGACGACCTGATCGACGGTGTGAACTGGGCCATCGATCAGGGATACGCGGACCCGGACCGGGTGGCGATCCTGGGCGGCTCCTACGGTGGCTATGCGGCACTGGTCGGAGTCACGTTCACACCCGATGTCTTCGCCGCTGCGGTGGACATCTTCGGGGTCTCTGACCTCGCCAACTTCATGCGCAACCAGCCGGAATTCGTCCGGCCGGCCCTTGCCGCCAACTGGTTCCGCTGGGTCGGCGACCCCGCGGATCCGCAGCAGGAGGCCGACATGCTGGCCCGCTCACCGATCAGCCGGGTGGACCAGGTCCGTACACCGCTGCTCATCGCCCAAGGGGCCAACGACGCCCGGGTAGCGCAGGCAGAATCCGACAACATGGTCCAGGCCCTCCGGGCACGTGGGGTCCCCGTCGAGTACATGCTCATGGCGGACGAAGGGCACTCCATCGAGAACCCGGACAACTTGATCGCTGTGTACCGCGCCGTGGAGCGTTTCTTGGACGAGCATCTCGGACCCGGCCGAGACGCTACGTAACCGCCGTCCGGGCCTTGGCGGTCGGCGGTCGGCACAAAAAGATCCGTGAGGGGTTCCTCCACTGCCTCTGGCCGACGCCTCGGCGAGGTCGGCGCGGGGTGTGCCGGCAGGGGGTGGTAGGGCGCGGCCGCCGGCGGCGATGGCGCTCTCCCCGGCGAGTCGCCCCGTGCTGGTGGTCGTCTTGAGCGGCTTCTCCTCGATGAACAGGACGGCGATCAGCGCCAGCAGGGCGAACGGGGTGGCCCAGAGGAAGAGTTCGGCGGTGGCGACGTACTGGGCGTTCTCCACGAGCGCACGCAAGGGGGCGGGCAGGGTCGTCGCGTCGGGGACACCGTGCCCGACCCCACCTCCCGGCGTGTCACCTGCCGTCGCGCGGCCGGCGGACAGTTCGGTGGCGACGCGGTGGGCGAGGACCGCCCGATGACGCTGGTGCCGACGGTCCCGCCCATGCTGCGCGAGAAGGACAGGACGGAGGTCGCGCTGCCCAAGGTGTTGGCGGGCACGTCGTTCTGTGCGGCGAGGACCAGGTTCTGCGGCAGCATGCCGACGCCGGTCCCCAGGACGGCCATGTAGACGCTCAACAAAACGAAGGGCGTGTGGGATCCGATGGTGGACAGCAGGGCAAGACCGGCTGTCATGAGGACGGTGCCTGCCACGAGGTACCGCTTCCACCTGCCGGTCGCGCTGATCCGGTGTCCGGCGAACGTGGAGGCGGCGAGCGATCCCAGGACCAGCGGCTGGCTCATCAGACCGGCATTCGTAGGGGACTTGCCCATGAACACCTGGAAGAACTGCGAGAGGAAGACGGTGCCACCGAAGAGGCCGACACCGACCAGGAGTGAGGCCAGGGCGGTCAGCGCCACGGTGCGGTTGGTGTTTGTGCGGTCTGACGGTGTCGTCGCGTACGGATCTCAGGTCGTGGCCGCGTCTCCCACGGCGCCTCCCGTGGCGCTGCGGACCGCGTGGGCCAGGAGCTGGTGCGCATGGGCGAACTGGCGCACGTCGGCACCGCCGAGCAGGGCCTCGCTGATTTCCTCGTTGACGACCCGTAGGGCGCCCGAGGCGGCCGCCGCATGCGTCTGCACCCTGATGTCGTCGCCCGGCAGGTCGAGTCGGCCGGCAATGCTCCTGGCCAGTTCGCGTTCTACATGGTCACAGGCCATCAGCCAGGCCGTGCGGAGTGCGGGCTCCCTGGTGCTGAGCGCGATCATCCTCATCGCGAGCGCGTCGTCGGCGCGCTCCGCCCTGTCGGCGCCGCGGCCATGCCTGCTCATCTCATCGGCGAGATGGTCAGCGAGGGAGAGTTCGGGTTTCCAGCGTCGCAGGGCGGCCATCTCCCATTCGACGCCATGCAAGATGATCGGCTCGGCGCAGCTCTCCTTGCTCCGGAAGTGGCGCCAGATGGTACGCGTCGACAGGCCCACTGCTTCGCCGATCTGGTCGCCGCTGGTCGCGGCGACGCCCTGCTCCCAGAAGAGACGCGACGCCTCCCGAGAGATCTCCAACCGGATCCGGCAGCGCCGCTGTTCGCTCATCCCAGGTCCGACGCAACTGCTCACCTGCATGGGTTCACCTCGTCATTCATCCGTGGGACAAAGACGTCGCTCAGGTGCGGCTGCCGACAAAGGGCCAGGAAGTGCCCGGCCGTATGCTCGTAGCGGCGATGCGGGGGTCGGCAACCCCACAAGAGACGACGCCCGAATCGGTCCTGGTCGCTCCGCGGTGCGGACGCGTGTGCCTGGACGGGCTGTGTGGGGCCCGTCCAGCACGGACGAGGAGCGGAAGCCGTCGGTCAGCTGCGCTTGGCGGGCAGCAGCCCTACGGCCTTCAGTCGCTTGTCGGAAGCCCGGGCCGCCCAGGCGACGGCCAGGAAGCCGACGGCGAGGAGCGGGTAACCCATGGCGATCTTGGCGAAGCCCAGCGAGCCGACCTCGTCGGCCTGGTAGAGGTACTGCTGGACGGCGAACCGGGCGCCGAAGATGGCGGCCAGCACCAGGGTGGCGATGTCGTAGTAGATCCGCGAACGCTTGTCCGCCCGCCAGACGGTGCCCTTGCCGGTCGTCGAGTTCCAGATCAGGCCCGCCAGGGGCCAGCGCAGCACCACGGAGAGGACGAAGGCGACGGCGCCGACCAGGCTCGCCCAGATGCCGATGAGGAAGAAGTCCTTGGCGGATCCCGTGTACCAGGAGATGCCGGCGGCGATCGCCACGCCGAACGCGCCGCCGAGCGCGGGCTGGATCGACTCCTTGCGCATCAGCCGCTCTACCGCGATGCCACAGGCGACGAGTAGAGCGGCGAGGATGCCCACCTTCAGTCCACCGGCGTTGTTGGCGACGACGAACACCACGGCAGGCAGCGCCGAGTAGATGACCCCCTTGGTGCCGCCCGCCTGTTCGAGCGCCGACTTCTTCTTCGGATGGTCTTCTGTGTGCATGTCGGTCGCCGCCTCCTGGGGACTGGTGGTCTGCATGGTGATCAGCTCTTCCGGGTTCGTCTTGGGGATCAAGTGGTTCGTCACTAAGTGACATGTTGGCACCAAGTGACGAGCTATGCCACCTCGCGCGACGTGGCCTGAATCACACCTCGGTGAAGTCCCCGCCCAGTGAGTCGCCCGTCATCAGGTATGGCGATCACGGTCCGTACGGCGATTCGGCGATCGCTGTCGACCTGTCACGCGCCGGCGGTCTCGCTCAGTTCGTCGCCGACTTGCCGTAGAGGTTGCGGCCGTCGAGGTGGCGCGGGAGCGGGTCGTCGGACGCCGATGTCCGAGGGCCCGCGCGAGTTCGTCGCGGACGACGGTGAGGGTCAGGCGCAGGTCGGGGGCGACAAATCCGGACCGCGCGAAATGGCGCGCGTCAGCCGCAGCCCTCTGACGACGTCAACTCGGCATAGCAGAAGGCGGAGGGGCCTACGTCGGCCCGGCAGCCGGACATCCCTTCTGCCTCCGTCAGCCCGAGCTCATCGTGTGCCCGCGCCCGTTGCTGCGACCAGAACTCGGCGTGGTGTGATCCCGGTGTCCATGAGCTTGAGTGTGCCGTCGCGGCACAGTGTTGACTCAGATCAGGGCTGATCAACATCGCCACGCAGTGTCCGACACGGTCGTGACCGGTCGGCCGAGACCTGCGCGAGGTCGTGGCCGGGACGCCGATGGCCGAGGCGGCGTGACGTTGACGTGCCTCGGACCGGGCCCCTTATCGCTCTGATGGGAGCATCTGATGGGAGCACTCGTATGGGTATCACTTGGGATGAGTACCGGGAGCACGACGCCGTCGGGTTGGCCGAGCTGGTGAGGACCGGGGCGGTGAGCCCGGTTGAACTGCTCGAGGCGGCGATCGCCCGTGCCGACGCCGTCGAACCGACGATCAACGCGATCCGCCACCGACTCGACGGCGACGCTCGTGCCCGCGCTCGCAGCCCGCTGTCCGGGCCGTTCGCCGGCGTCCCGTTCCTGATCAAAGACTTGGGCCAGCATCTCGCCGGGGTTCCGACCGGCAGTGGGAATCGATCGCTGGCACGCTTCCCGCGCCCGGAGACGTCCACGGTGGTACAGCGTTGGCTCGACGCCGGTCTGGTCGTGTTCGGCCGGACCGCGACCCCCGAGTTCGGCGCCCGCGCGATAACCGAGCCGGTCGCGGGGGGTCCGACCCGCAACCCCTGGGACCCGTCTCGGACGCCCGGTGGCAGCTCCGGCGGGTCCGCGGCCGCCGTCGCGGCCGGAGTCGTCCCGGTCGCGGGCGGGAACGACGGCGGGGGCTCCATCCGGATCCCGGCTGCGGCCTGCGGGCTGTTCGGACTCAAGCCGGGGCGTGGCGTCGTCCCGTCCGGGCCGGACGTCGACGAGGTCTTCCACGGCGCCGCGGTGCAGGGCGTGCTGTCGCGCACGGTCCGTGACTCCGCCGCGATGCTCGACGTCCTGGCCGGCTCCGCACCGGAGGGCCCGTACCGGGTGGCTCCGGCGGAGCGTCCGTACGCCGACGCCGTCGTCGACGACCCACGCCCGCTGCGGATCGGGCTGACCACGGTGTCCTCGCTCGGCGGACCGGTTGACCCGCAGGCCGCCGCAGCGATTCGGGACGCGGGGGAGTTGCTCACCGGACTCGGACACGTCGTGGAGGAATCCGCCCCGGCCATCGACGGGCAGCGCCTGGCCACCGACTTCCTCACGACCTGGTTCGCGATGGTCGCCGCCGAGGTCACGGCCGCACGGGAGTTCACCGGCGGTGCCGAGGACGACTTCGAGATCGAAACCCGGATCATGGCTGCGATCGGCCGGAGCCTTTCGGCGCCGGAGTATCTGGCCACGCAGTCCCGCTGGCACCAGCACACCCGGGCGCTGGCCGCGTTCCACGAGCGCTACGACATGCTGCTCACCCCGACCACCGCCCGGCCGGCCGGGCCGATCGGCGAGTTCGATCTCGCCTTGCCGGTCCGGCTCGCCGCACGGGGGCTGCTGGCTGCCCGGATCGGCGGTGTGCTGGGCCGGATGAACCTCGTCGAGAAACTGGCCGTCGCGAACCTTGAGCCCGCGCCCTTCACCCAGCTGGCGAACGTGACAGGGCGCCCGGCGTCGTCGGTGCCGCTCTACCGGACGTCGAGTGGGCTGCCGCTCGGCATCCAGTTCGTCGGGCGCCCGGGGTCGGAGCCCGAGCTGCTGGCACTGGCCGCGCAGCTGGAGCGGGCGCGACCGTGGGCGCATCTCTGGCCGTCGTTGCCCGATACGCCGTCCGCGGCCTGACGTCTCCGAGGACAGTTACACGTATGACTACTCTGTTTGCACGCATCATCGCCGGCGAGCTGCCCGGACGCTTCGTCTGGCAGGATCCGGAAATCGTCGCGTTTCTGTCCATCGCTCCCTTGCGGCCCGGTCACACTCTTGTTGTGCCGCGGCGTGAGGTCGACCGGTGGACGGACGCTGACGGGCCCCTTCTGACGCGTTGCTTCGAGGTAGCCCAGGCCGTGGGGCAAGGGGTGCAGCGGGCTTGGGACGCTCCGCGCGCCGGCCTCGTCATCGCAGGCTTCGAGGTGCCGCATCTGCATATACATGTCGCGCCGGTCTGGGACATGTCCGACTTTGATTTCAGCAAAGCCAAGCAGGAGGAGGATCAGTCAGCTTTGGATGAAGCCGCAGCAAAGCTCCGTGCCGCCCTGCTGGAACTCGGTTATGAACAGGCACGGGACTTTGACCCCGGAGTGTGAACCGGCAGCTCGCGCGGCCGCGCACTGGCCCAGCTGCCGCGAGCCGGAAGTGGAACAGCACCAGCCCGGGCCCGATCGCGATGCCGATAGTGAGAGCCAGAGCCAGAGCCAGAGCCAAAGCCAGAGCCAGGACTTGACTGTGCCGTAGCGGCACCGTGTTGGCTGAGAACCATGAGCTGGAGTACCCGGGAGATCGCCGAGCTTGCCGGCACGAGCCTGCGGGCGGTGCGGCACTACCACGAGGTCGGGCTGCTGGCGGAGCCCGAGCGCCGCGCCAACGGCTACAAGCAGTACGGCGTTCCTCACCTGGTCCGCCTGCTGCGGATCAAGCGTCTGGTCGATCTCGGGTTCTCGCTGAACCAGATCGCGGAGACGGTGGACGAGGGTGAGCACCCCGGGCGGGCACTGCGCACGCTCGACGCGGAGCTGGCCGCGACCATCGAGCGGCTGCAGCGGGCCCGGCTCGAACTCGCGACGCTGATCGAGCAGCGCGCCCCGGCCGACCTGCCTACGGAACTCACGCCCGGCGAAGCAACGGTGCTGTCCGAGACCGACCGCTCGCTCCTGCTGGTCATGACCCGGTTGATGAACGGGGAGCAGCTGCAAGCCTACGGTGCACTGGTGCGCAATCTGCCTGCTCACCCGATCAATCGGGAGTTCGATGAACTCTCCGCTGACGCAGGCGAGCACATCCGCCAAGACCTCGTGGAGCGGATGGTGCCCTACCTGCGCCGACTGCGGCAGGACCACCCGGACCTGCCCGACCTGTACACGGACGCCCCGAAGGGAGTTCGAGAGACCATGGAGACGGTCCTGCGTGAGCTGTACAACCCGGCGCAGCTCGACGTTTTGCACCGGACCCACGTGATCGTGGACGAGTCCACCCAGCCCCGACCGGGGCGGAACGCTACCGAACGTCGTTGACCGCGCCGGTCTCCGGCTCCCGGCCGTCGCCGTCGACGGCCGCCCCCGTGAGCGACACGCAGGAGTGACCATGCAGTTCCATGCCCATGCAGATGCCCGCTGCGCAGTCAGCACTGCCTTGCTGGCTGAGCTGCGGTCCAGAATCCCTGCGGACCGTGTGCTCACCAACGGACCGGAGTACGCGAAAGCAGTGGCGTTGTTCAACGCAGCGGTCGATGTCCGTCCTTCTGTCGTCGTGCGGTGCGCGACCACCACTGACGTGCAGGCCGGGGTACGCGCGGCTCGCAACCACGGGGTGCCACTCTCGGTGCGCGGCGGGGGGCACGACTTCTGGGGACGGGCGTTGCGTCCCGGTGGACTGGTTATCGACCTGACCGACATGCGGGCAGTTCAGGTCGACGTCGGCCGCCGTTTCGCGACGGTGGGTGGCGGGGCGCTCTCGTCCGACGTCGTATCCGCAGCCGAGCGGGCGGGCCTGACGGCCGTCACCGGAACGGCGGGCGCCGTCGGCATGGTCGGACTCACGCTCGGCGGCGGATACGGCCCCCTGATCGGGCAGTTCGGGCTCGCAGCCGACAACCTGCTCGGCGCTGAAGTCGTCCTGGCCGACGGTTCACGAGTGGTCACCGACGCCGAACATCATCCGGACCTCTTCTGGGCGCTGCGCGGCGGCGGCGGCAACTTCGGTGTCGTGACCTCGGCGCGGATCCGTCTGCACCCCGTGCCCACAGTGGTGTCGGGAACCATCCTGTACCCGATCGTCCAGAGCGCCGACATTTTCGCCAACCTCGGTGGGATCGTTCAAGACTGCCCGGATGAGCTGACGGTGGACGTGGGGTTCCTTCCCGGCCCGGACGGGAAGCCGACGGTGTACGTCGCGCCGACGTGGTCGGGGGACATCGAGGTGGGGGACGCCGAGAACGGGCCGGTGCGTGCCCTGGCCAGACTCGGTACACCCGTGCTGGCCGAGATTGGACCGGTCGCCCGTTCCGCAGCGCTGGCCGCGACGGACGCCATGTTCCCACCCGGGCGGATGGGCGCGATTCGCACGCGCACCGTCCGGAGTATCTCCGGCTCCATGGCGACCGTCCTCGACCGGGCTGCACGGGAGTTCACCTCACCGTTCTCCGCGATCGTGTGGCATCAGTTCCATGGTGCCGCCGCCCGCCGACCCCTCGGCTCGACGGCTTTCAGCCGACGCGAACCGCACCTGATGGTCGAGCTGATCTCATTGTGGGAGGGCGAAAGCAAGGGCAACGCAGGAGCCGGCGATGGTAGGTCCCCGCACCTGCGCTGGCTGGAAGAGCTGCACGCGGCGCTTGAGCCGTTCTCGTTGCCGGGCGGCTACGTGAACTTCCTGGGGCCGGAGACTCCCGACCAGGTTGCGGAGTCCTACGGGCCGAACACCGAACGCTTGCTCGCCGTGAAGTCTGCGGTCGACCCGGACTGCGTCTTCGCCGCCACGCCGCTCCCCAGCGCGAGTGCCGACGCCGGTTCCAGGCCCGTTTGTGGCGTGCAGCCGGAGCGTCCCGGGGAGCCGGCGGTCCCGCCGGAGAACGGCATCGGGTCCTAGGACATTGGTCACGTTGACCTCGGGCTTTCACCGACGATCATGAACACAACTCCGACTCCGGAGATGTACGGATGCGACTCTCCATACAGGGCCGTGCCTCGGAGTCCGCGGGACCAAGGCAGAGTGTGGGCATGGATGTACTCGACCTTGCCCGTGCCCTTGTTCTGGAGCGACACCCCCACGCCCGCGCCGCATTCCTCGGCGGCAGTGTCCTGACGAGCCGACGTACCGCCTGGTCCGACCTGGACATCGTCGTGCTGCTCGACGGCCCGCCCGCCCCGTACCGGGAGAGCCTGCGGTACGGGGACTGGCCGGTGGAGTTGTTCGTGCACACCGAGGACTCCTGGCACACCTTTGTGACCCCAGAGATCGTGCAGCGGAACTCGCCCCTGTTGTGGATGTGCGCCGAGGGGGCGCTGCTGCTCGACGCCGACGGGACAGGAGCACGGATCGCCGAGACGGCGAAACGCCTCGCGGCCTCAGGCCCGCCCCCGGTCACCGACACGGCGCTCGAAGACGCCCGGTACGCGCTGACGGACCTGCTCGACGACTTTGCAGCCTGTACGGATGTGGGGGAGCGGCTGTTCGTCGTGGCCGAACTCGTCCGGCGGAGTGGCGAGCTGGCGCTGCTGACCCACGGCACGTGGCTCGGCGGTGGCAAGTGGCTGGCCCGGCGCCTCGAACCCGTCGCGCCGGACCTGGCCACGCGCCTGGACGAGACGGCGCAAGCCGCGCTGCGCGGCGCACCGGAGGGCCTCACCTCGCTGGTCACGGAGGTCCTCGACGCGGCGGGCGGCCCGGTCTGGGAGGGGTACCGCCGCAGCGGACCGCGTAAGACGGCCTGAACTCGTCGCGCCTGAGAACCCGTGTGTCGAGCGTTGCCGCGCAGGCCGCTGCCCATGATCACGCAGAAATGCTCGATCGGTGCTCATGATCACGCGGAAGTGCTCGCGAATCTGCGGAACCTCCAGCAGGGCCAGGCGCCACCGGCCGCCATAGCCGGGATGGAGGGCCCAGGCCTTCGTCGGACTGGCCGAAATGACGCCCTGGGCCACAGAGTTCATATGGGCGCTACGGCGTTGTCGTGCTCTGGGAGATCGGCGGTCGAGCGGCGTACACGGTGCGTGCGGCAGCGGCCGGGCCTCTCCTGCCTCCGTGGCTGAGCCGGTCGGGTGTCCGCTCAGGGCACCGCTTACTCCTGTCGATCGGCGGCGCCCTCGTCCGGCTCGGCGGGCGCCTCGTCGATGTGGACCGGGTCGCCCACCGCGCCCCCGGTGGCCGTGCGGACAGCGTCCGCGATGAAGGCGAAATTCTCGTCACCGAGCTTCCGCGGATCGGTGCCGTCCAGAAGGCCGGCTCCGACGTACTCGTTGATGACTCGCAGGGCGGCCGCGGCGGCCGCGGCGTGCAGACGTACCTGCAGGTCGTCGGGCTTGAGTCCGAGCCGAGTCGCGATGACCGCGGCCAGTTCGTGTTCCACCTGGTCGCAGGCCATCAGCCAGGCCGTGCGCAGGGCCGGTTCGGTCTCGGCCAATCGAATCATCTTGACGCCCAGCCCGGCATCGGCCTGCTCCGACGGGCTGATCTCGCTGACCAACCGCTTCGCCTCCGTGGCGAAGTGCTCCTCCAACGAGCGGTGCAGCGGCCAACTGCGCAGAGTGGCCAGCTCCCACTCCACGCTCTGCGCAACGATCGGCTCGGCGCAGCTCTCCTTGCTACGGAAATGACGCCAGATGGTGCGGGTCGACAGACCCACCGCCTCCGCGATCTGGTCACCGCTCGTGCCGTCGACGCCCTGCGCCCAGAACAGGCGTGCCGCCTCCCGCGAGATCTCCAGACGTACACGACGGCGCCGCTGCTCACTCATCCCGCCACGGCCGCGTCCGGTCGATGCCACGTCGTCCGTCATCTTTTCGCCACCCTCCCACCAGCACGATCACTCAGTGCCATATTGGCATTAAGTGACACGATGTGCCAGCTAGATGAATGCGTCCGGTGTCCGTGCTGGTCGCGACCGTGGCGAAGGGCGCCCGTTGGTCAGCGTGTGAAGACAAACCTGGACGCCCTGCTGGCGGCACTGTACGTGTTCATCGACGACCACGTGCACCTTGTCGCCGGATCGGGCGACCCCTGAAGCTCACGGACGCCGAGCTGCTGTGCCTGGCCGTCGCCCAGGTCCTGCTCGGCATCCCCCTCGGTCTGCCACTGGATCCGCTTCGCGCATGCCCGGCTGGGGCACCTGTTCCGCCACCTGCCCCGGCATTCCGCCTACAGCAAGCGCCTCAACGGCCGCGGGCCCGCTGATCAGCCAGGTGATCGAGGCCCTGGCCCGGCAGGTGCCGACCTGGCACGACGACCTGCGGCTGATCGACTCCACGCCACTGCCCTGCGCGGAATTACGGCTTCTGCCGCAGCCACTCCCGGCCCTTCTGGAGCTTCCGGCTCTACCTGGTCACCACCGCTGAGGGCATGCCCGTCACCTGGCGCCTGGCCAACCCGAAGATCGGTGAGCGGGAGGTGATGGCCGCGCTGCTCGAACGCGACCGCCGCCTGGTCCGCCAAGGGCGGTGATCCTCGCGGACAAGGGCTTCGCCGGGAAGGAGTTCGAGGCCTTCGTCGGCGAGCGACTCGGCGCCCATCTCGCGCGGCCGGACCGCAAGGACGAACCGGTCCGGCACGAAAAGACCGTAGACCCCCACACCGGAAGGCGGTTGTGAGTTCTCAGAGGTCACCCGAGCCCCACTTGCAACTTCTGTCACTTAGTGACACTGTCACTAAGTGACACGAGGGCTGCCGGTTCTGCGCAAGGCCGACCTGCGCAGTGAGTGATCCCCTTCCGACCCACCCCTACCCGAGCTCCGGAGTACCGCATGAGGAAACGACCAGCCGCCACCGCCGCAGCCCTGCTCACGGCCTGCGCTCTGACCTGCGGCCTCATAGGGGCAGCCGTCGCCGCGCCGGACCGGGCAACCGACGGCGGCCGAACCGAGAGGACGGCCGTCGCCACTGCTACCGATTCGATCACGCACGAGGAGAACGAGCGGGTGCCGGAAGGGGCGCGCTGGACCCAGCGCTACTTCCCCTCCTCGGACGGCTCCAAGACCGAGCTGCACGCCGATGTCCTGCTTCCGGAGAAACTCCCCCCGGGCGCGAAGGTGCCCGTCATCTTGTCGGCCGGTGCGTACTTCGGCCACTCGGGGGAGATGGAGGTCGAGGAGGAGCACGCCGGCCCCTCGGAGCGCTTCCGGGACCTCATGGAGGGGACCGACCTGTTCGACAAGGGGTACGCCTTCGTCGTGGTGGACACGCGCGGCTTCGGCGGCTCCACCGGATGTCTCGACCTCGGCGGGCCCGGAGACCAGGCCGACGTCAAGGCCGCGATCGACTGGAGCGCGACACAGCCCTGGTCCACAGGAGCGGTGGGAATGTACGGAAAATCCTTCGAGGCCTACACCGGTCTCCTCGGCAACAACGTGAAACACGACGCGCTGAAAGCCGTCGTCGCCCAGGAGCCCATCTGGGATCTGTATCAGCAGCTCCATTCCAACGGCGTGCCGCGTCCGAACAGCGTCCAACTGCCCACCAGCTACAACCGCATAGCGAGCCTGACTCAGTTGCCGGACGAGGACGAGCGGTACCGGACCAACGCCGCGTACGAGAAGAAGCACCCCGAGTGCCTGGCGCTCAACTCCTTCGGCCCTTCCATCGGTGACCTGGACGACCCCTACTGGAAGGAACGCAGCCCGGCCAGGAACGCGAAGGGCACCGCCACTCCGCTTCTGTTCACCCAAGGCACCGCCGAGACCAACACCCTCCCCGTGGGGATGGAGGAGTTCCTCGACAATCACCGCGGCCCGCAGCGGGCCTGGATCGGACCCTGGGACCACGTACGCGGCAATGAGCGCACGCAGGACGGGAAGTTCGCGATGGGCCGCACGACCTGGTTCAAGGAGACACTGTCCTTCTTCGACGAACACCTCAAGGACATCGACCCGAAGATCCAGTTCCCGAACTACGCCGTCCAGGACAACCTCGGCAACTGGCGCGCGGAGAAGGCCTGGCCCACAGCGAGCCGCTCCGCGAACCTCCGTCTCGGCAACGGCTCGTACGTGGACAGCGGAGCGGGTTCGCAGCCGACATCCCCAGAAGAGGAAGCCGGTCATGACGCCGGGAGCTTCTTCGTCTGGTCCGGGCCTCTTGAGAAGGCCACCCGGGTCACGGGCACGCCCCGGGGCACCATGACGGCCAAGGGCGAGGGCAACGTGATGGTCAAGCTGTACGACGTGGGCGCCGACGGCAACGCTGTCGCATTCGACGAGCGAGTCTCCCGGCTGGACCGGGACCGGCTGGACATCGACCTGAAGTCGACCGACTGGACCCTGCGGGCCGGCCACCGCCTCGCCGTGGAGATCGGCTCGGTGCGGACCGGCGATTGGCTCGACACCCCCTCCAAGCAAAAGATCCGGATCAGTAACGCCCGTCTCCATCTGCCCCTGGACAATCCGGCTGAAGACATCGCCACCGGTGGCGACCGAGCGCCGTGGCTCGACACCTTCATGCAGATCAACGCGGCGAAGCTGAAGCCCGGCCCAGCCGCGTTCTCGATGCCCCCGGCCCGTGCGCGGCACTGAGGACGCCACACCGCTGGACATCCTCGTCGCGTTGGCCGACAGGGTGGAGGAGAGTTCCCCGCGGCGCGTCCGACGACGGTGCCGCGGGGCTCCGGCCAGGCCGATGGGGGCCGCAAGCCCAGCGGCATCACGTGTGCTGGTCGGCTTCTCTGCCCGTTACGGCTTCATCAGGACGGGATCTTCGGAGATCGAACTGATCCAGCCGCTCGACGGCCGCTCGCCGTACACGGAGCACCTCGACCTCCACGGAGAAGGCGTCCACCACCTTGCCTACGTGGTGGGAAGCATCGACCGGTGCCTCGAATCGCTGCGAGCGACGGGAGAAGCGGCTCCTGACACCTTTGAGGCATCGGTCGCAGGGCTGACACGCTTCGTGTACCAGGATGGTCTGGCCCATGGGCCGGCCATCGAGCTGATCGAAATGATCGGCGAAGACGTCTGACCGCGACATGGTCCCGGACGGACGCGACACCGCAGCGGGCTGGTCAGGAGGGCTGCATGACGAGCGGCACGATGCAGCCTCCGGCACAGCATCCGAGTCCGGGCCTCGCCCGCACCGAGACCGGTCGTCAGGGGGCGGGTGCGAGGCCGGCCCGGAGGATGTCGAGGTAGTTGTCGATTGCAGTCCCCTGCCGCTCCGCCGGGTGTTCGCTGACGGCGTGGATCAGGCCGCACAGGAGCTTGAGCAGATTTTCGCCGGTGAGGGCAGGGGCAGGGCGGATGCGTGCGAGCAGGTCGGAGGTGACCTCGACCAGCTCTCCCTTGGCCCGGTGCAGCGACTCCGTCTCGTCGGACGCGGTGATCAGAACGTCGGTGAGGCCCGGTCGCGCCAGGGCGGTCAGCAGCGCCGTGCGGAGGAAGTCGACGAGTGCGTTGGCGGGATCGGGATATCCGCCGGCTACGGCCGCCGCATCGATGAGCTCTCGGACCGCCTCTTCCAGGACGGACTCCCGCATGGCCCGCTGCGTGGGAAAGACCCGATAAACCGTCCCGACCCCCACGCCCGCCCTGCGCGCGAGCTCGTTGAGGGTGAGCGCAGTCTCCCCGCCGATGACGGCGCCGCGAGCCTCATCGAAGATCCTCTGCCTGTTGCGTGCGGCATCCGACCTCATGATCCCTCCTTCGCACACCTATGTGGATAACCTATCAGGTGGGTGCTACGGTGAAATGGATAACTAATCCACTTCGCTGTGTCAGGAGCGGTCATGACCGTTGTGTTCATCCATGGAGTACCGGAGACGCCCTCCGTCTGGGACGACCTCCGGGGACGGATCGACCGCCCCGCCACGACCCTGCGACTGCCCGGATTCGGCAGCCCCCGCCCGGCCCACCTGGACGGCAAGGAGGCGTATGCCGGCTGGCTGGCGAACGAGCTGCGTGCCCTCGGTGGGCCCGTGGATCTCGTGGGCCACGACTGGGGCGCGCACCTGGTGATGCGGATCGTCTCCGCCTACGACGTTCCGGTACGCAGCTGGGTGTCCGACGTCGCACACGGCTGGCACCCCGACTATCAGTGGCACGAGGCAGCCACCCTCTTCCAGAAGACCCCGGAGGGCGAGGAGCTGCTCGCGTCGCTGCGCACCCAGACCCCCGGCAGCCCTAGCTTCGGCGACTTCCTCCGCCCCCGAGGGATGAGCGCCGAACTGGCGGCAGAAGTCGACACCGTCCACGACGAGGAGATGAGCACGGCCATCCTGACGCTCTACCGCTCGGCCTGGCCCAACTTCCACACCGACTGGGGCAAGGACTTCGACCGCCCCGCCCAGGCGCCGGGGCTCGTCCTGATCCCGACCGGCGATCCCATGGCACAGCCCGCGATGGACCTGGACGTGGCCGCGCGAACCGGAGCACAGGCGGTGGAACTGGACCACCTCACCCACTACTGGATGCTCCAGGACCCTGACCGGGGCGCGGAGGTACTCAACCGATTCTGGGACTCCCGGCCCGCATGACATCCGATGACATCTCGGCCGGTGAGGAGCGAGACTTCGGCGCCGGCCGCTCCCTCATGCCTGACCAGCAGAAACCTCACACGGGGTTCAAAAAGAGAACGACCTCTCACCTCGAAGTTTCATGGGAGAGTGCTCGTGCTGGTCGTGGGCAGTCTGAGGCCTTGATCGTCAGGCGGCGGTCAAGGCCGGTCTGTCCGTTTCCAGGTCGCGGAGGCGTACGGGTTCGTAGGTCCCAGGCATCAGTGCAGGTCAGGTGAGTCAGGTCGGCTTGTCGGGGGCGCTGGAGGTCGGCGTGGCCTGCCTCAGGAACTCGGCGGCGTTGCCGCCGAGCACCCGGGCCCGTTCCGCCTCGCTCAGGAAGCCGGCCTCCCGAACCACCTTGCCGGCCGGGCGCTCCCCGAGCGGGTAGGGATAGTCGCTGCCCAGGAGCACCCGTTCGGGGCCGAAGGTGTCCACCAGCAGACGCAGGGCGGTCTCGGTGAACACCACGCTGTCCACCGAGAACCGGTCCAGGTAGTGCGACGGCGGGTGTTCGGACGTGGCGATCAGGTCCGGGCGTCCATGCCAGGCGTTGTCCATCCGGCCCACCCAGAACGGGAAGGACCCGCCGCCGTGCGCGAAGCACAGCCGCAGGGTGTCCGGCACCCGGTCGAACACTCCGCCGAGTATCAGCGCGAGGACGGACAGGTGCGTCTCGGCGGGCATACCGGTCAGCCACTGGGCCATCCACCGGTTCAACCGCGGTGAGGACGGCATGTCCCAGGGGTGCACGAACACCGGCGCCCCCACCTGGGCACAGTGCTGAAGGAACGTCACGATGCCCTCGTGGTCCAGGTCGTGGTCGCCGACATGGTTGCCTATCTCAACCCCCCGGTGTCCTGCGGCCAGGCAGCGGTCCAACTCCGTGCACGCGGCGTCCGGGTCCTGCAGAGGCACCTGGCAGAACGGCACGAATCGCTCCGGCGCGGGGGCACAGATGTCCAGCGCCAGGTCGTTGAAGATCCGTGCCGCCTTCGCCGCCTGGGCGCCGGGTCTGGAGTAGGAGAAGAACACGGGCGTGGGCGAGACCACCTGCACGTCGACTCCGTCGGCGTCCATGTCGGCCAGCCGGGCCTCCGCGTCCCAGGAGGTCCGCCGGATCCTCCGGAACTCGGCAGACCCCATCATGATCGTGGCGTCGCGCTCCGATTCGATCCGCAACCAGGGCCAGTCGCTGCCGCCACCGGTCGCGCAGGCCAGATTCGGCCAGCCGCGTGGCACGTAGTGGCTGTGTACGTCGATGACGGTCACGCCTACCCCTTGCCGGGATGCAGGGCGCCGCACGCGTCACACGTTCGGGCCCTCTCGTCCTCGTAGAACGCGGTGAAGACCGGCGGGAGGTCCACCACGATGTCCCGGACCTGGAGTTCGGTCTCGTGCAGGAGCAGGTGGCACTGCGGGCAGTACCACTGGAACTTCTCCTGGGTGCCTTCCTCGCGGATCCGCTCGACCACGATGCCGATCGATCCGGCCTGGGGCCGCTGCGGCGAGTGCGGGACGTTGCCGGGGAGCAGCCAGGTCTCACCCTCGCGGATGTGGACGGTACGCTCGCCCTCGCTGGTCATGACGTTGATGTGCATGTCGCCTCTGACTTGGTGGAACCACTCCTCGTACGGATCGACGTGGAAGTCGGTGCGCTCGTTGGGGCCGCCGACCACCTGGACGACGAAGTCCTCGCCGGTGAACAGGGCCTGGTTGTTGACCGGCGGCCTGAGCTGCTGCTTGTGATCATCGACCCACGCGTCGAAGTCGACGGCCTTGAGATCGAGGGACGGCGAGACATCGGTCATGGTGCATCCTTTCGTCCGGCCCAGGCCACTGCCTGGATCTCGATGAGCAGGTGAGGGTGGGGCAGTTGATGCACCGCCACGGTGGTGCGCGTAGGGCCGCTCTCGTCGAAGTAGCGCCCGTAGACCTCGTTGTAGCCACCGAAGTCGTTCATGGACACCAGATAGGTCGTGATCTGGACCAGGTCCTTCAGGTCCGCTCCAGCGCCGCGGAGGATGTCACGGATGTTCCCGATGACGGCCTCGGTCTGGGCGCGGATGTCGAGGGTGACAGTGCCCGCCTCGTCGGCGTCGGCGCCGACGATCTCGTTCGAGGGCAGCCGGCTGCTGGTCCCCGAGACGTAGATGAGGTCGCCGGCGCGCCTCGCGTGCGGGAACCTTCCGCGCGGTCGGGCCTTGTCCGTGAGCAAGTAGGCCTTGGTCATGAGGTGTTCACGCTCCTTCCACGGTGAGGACGGCGGTGCCGAGCGACTGCACGGTCACCTCGGTACGTCCGGTGGGGAGCGGTACGGCCTCTGTGGCCGCACCGGCGAGAATGACGTCCCCCTTCGACAGGCGCAGGCCCAGGCGTGCGCCCAGCGCACCGAGACGGTCCAGGGCGTGGAGGGGATTGCCGAGGATCGCGTCCGTGGTGCCCGTGACGGCCGTGCCGTCGCCGGTGCGCATGGTGACGCTCAGACCGTCGGTGACCGTCGGGGCGAACACGTTCCAGGGCCCCAGCGCGAAGGCCGCCGCCGAG
Source organism: Streptomyces sp. NPDC019531 (assembly GCF_044903305.1). Lineage (NCBI taxonomy): Bacteria > Bacillati > Actinomycetota > Actinomycetes > Kitasatosporales > Streptomycetaceae > Streptomyces > Streptomyces sp. NPDC019531. The sequence goes on from NZ_JBJDQL010000050.1 coordinate 20,467, forward strand.
GTGTTGTCCGCCACCACGCGCGGCAGATCGAAGCGGAACCCGGCGTAGCGGGAGTCGATGACCTCCAGGGCGGCGCAGACGCCGTCCACGGCGGTGCGCAGATCGGTCGAGGCGTCCGTCAGGTCGACATCGCGGCCGACACGGAAGGCGATCTCGGGTTCGACCCGGGGATGGATCAGCCTGCCACGGTCCAGGCACCCGCCGTCGGCTACCAGCGTCGACTCCGTGAGCCGTCCGACGATGACCTCGTGGACGCCCATCTGCCGCATCTTCGCCTCGCTGGTGAACCCCAGCTTGAGCCCGACGAGCCGGTCACCGCGGTCCACCCGGCGCGCCACCGACGCGGCCTGCACGGCGTATGCCTGGTCGAGCGTCAGTTCGGGCCATCCGTCGCCGGTCCGGATCGGCCGTGCCTCGGCGCGGGCCGCATCGAGCAGGTCGAGCGCGACCTGCGTAGAGCTGATCGGGAGCCGGCCGGTCGGGAGCGGGCCGGCCATCACAGAGCCACGCAGACGTTGGTGGTCTCGGTGTAGAAGTCCAGCGAATGCCTGCCGCCCTCGCGGCCGAGTCCTGACCGGCCCATACCGCCGAACGGGGAACGCAGTTCGCGCAGGAACCAGGTGTTGACCCACGCGATCCCGGTGTTCATGCGGTGGGCGACGCGATGCCCGCGCGAGATGTCGGACGTCCACACGGAGGCGGCCAGTCCGTACTCGCTGTCGTTGGCCAGGGCGACCGCCTCGTCCTCGTCGTCGAAGGGGATGAGTGCCGCGGCGGGCCCGAAGATCTCCTCGCGCACCACCGTGTCGGCGTTGGTCAGGCCTGTCCACAGCGTGGGTTCCACCCAGAAGCCGTCGGCCAGTTCGTCGCTCACGGACGCGATGCCGCCCCCGGTCAGCACGGTGGCTCCCGCCTTCTCCGCGAGGGCGTAGGAGCGCAGTACCTTGCGCTGGTGCTCGGCCGATATCAACGGCCCCATGGTGACGGCCGGATCGTGGGGGCGGCCCAGGCGCAGGGACCGGGCGGCGGCGGTGAGCCGTTCGGCGACCTGGTCGAAGACGGGGCGCTGGACGTAGACCCGCTCGGTGCACAGGCAGACCTGCCCGGTGTTGGCGAACACCGAGCGGGTCAGACCGTCGACAGTGGCGTCGAGGTCGCAGTCGGCGAAGACGAGGGCCGGGTTCTTGCCACCGAGTTCGAAGGACACCGGTCTGACCCGGGGCGCGGCCGCCGCCATGATCGCCGTACCGGTCGCCGAGGACCCCGTGAAGGTGATCCCGTCGATGCCGGGATGCCAGGTGAGGAACTCCCCGCTCGAACCTTTCCCGAAGCCGTGGACGACGTTGACGACTCCCGGGGGAATGCCGACGTCCACGAGGATCTCCGCCAGGACCGTAGCCGATCCCGGCGTCTCCTCCGACGGCTTGACCACCACGGTGTTGCCGCAGGCCAGTGCTGGCGCCAGCTTCCAGGTGAGCAGCAGCAGCGGCAGGTTCCACGGCACGATCACCGCGACCACACCGAGCGGCTTGCGCACCGCGTAGTTGAAGGCGCGGCCGCCTTCGCCGAATTCGGTGAGGAAGGACTCCGTGCCTTCGGCGGCGGCCACATCGGCGAAAGTCCGGAAGTTCGCGGCGGCACGCGCCACGTCCAACTGCCGTGCGATCCGCTCCGGCTTGCCGGTGTCCGCCACCTCGGCGCAGAGCAGGTCCTCGGCCCGGTCCTCGATCTCGTCGGCCACGGCCCGCAACAGGCGGCACCGCTCTGCCGTCGTGGTACGGCCCCAAGGGCCTTCCAACGCCCTGCGGGCCGCGGCGACGGCGGCGTCCACGAGCGCGGCGTCGGCCTCGTGCACCTCCGCGACCGGGCTGCCGTCCACCGGGTTCACATCGAGGAAGGTCGGTGTCCCGTCGACGAAGGCGCCGTCGACGAAGTTCCGGTACTGCTTCATCGTGTCCACTTCCTTGTCGTCCGTCGCCTGGGTTCACATGTCACTCCGATCAGTGACCGAACGCTTCTCGCAGCCACCATGACCCTTCGGCTGAGGTGATCTTGGCGTCGACCACAAGGGGCCGGTCGGGATCCGACGACAGCCAGTCCTTGACGGCGGCCAGGTCTTCGGGGGTGCGCACAGTCAGGCCGTCACACCCATGGCCCCGGGCCAACGCCGCGAGGTCGCCGTCCGGGAAGGTCACATTGGCCAGGCCCGAGCTGTCCGGCCCGAAGTGGTGCGCCTCCGCGCCGTACATGGCGTCGTTGTAGACGACGACCAGCATCGGGATCCGCAGGCGTACGGCGGTTTCGAGCTCCGAGATGCCCATGAGGAAACCGCCGTCGCCCAGCGCGGCGACGGGGAGCCGGTCGGGCCGTGCGACGGCCGCGCCGATCGCCGTGGCCAGGCCGAGACCGACGGATTGGAACGCCTGCGTGAAGCAGAAGCCGTACTCGTCCGGCACATCGAGATACATGCTGGGGTAGCCGAGGAAGTTCCCGGAGTCCACCGACACGGTGCGCTCGGCGGGCAGCAGTTCGTCGAGCGCGGCCGACAGCGTGCGCGGGTCGATCCGGCCGTCGGCGGAGTCGTCTGCGAACGGGATCTGGTTCCAGCGCAGCCGCGTACGGATGCGCTTGCCGATCTCAGGACGGCGGTAGCCGGTCCTGGGTCCGTCGCCACCGGCCCTGAGCAGGTCGGCGGCAGCGCGCGCCGTCTCGGTGACACCACCACACAGACCGAGGTGAACGAACCGGTTGCGGCCGATCGCGGACGAGTCGAGGTCGATCTGGACCACCCGGGCGTCGGCGCCGATCAGTGCACCGTGGCGCATCGTCCACATGTTGAGGGCGCAGCCGAAGCCGACGATCAGATCGGCGTCCGAGATCAGTTCCGCGGTCAGTGGTGAGGCGAACCCGCCCGACACGTCGATGCTCCAGGGGTCGTCCTTGAACAGACCGCGCGAGACGGCGGACGTGGCCAGCAGGGCACCAGTCTCGGCACCCAGCTCGCGCACGGCTTCCCGGGCTCCGGCCGAGCGCCCGCCGCGGCCCACGATGAACACCGGGCGCTCGGCTCGGGTCAGCAACTCGCAGAACCGCGCGAGCGGTTCATCCGCCGGCCGCGGTCGGGCCACGGGGGCGGTCCGCCTGCTGACCGCCTGCAGCGGCAGCTCCAAGTCCTGTACGTCGATCGGGACGTTGAGCACCACGGTCCGTTGCTGGTGCAGGCAGGTCGTGAAGGCCTGGACCACGTCCTGCAGGGCGGACCGAGGTGACCGGATCCGCATAGGCACCGCTCCGACCCCGGCCGCGAGCGCGGACTGGTCGACGAAGAAGTTGGAGGTCGGCTCGGTGGCCTCGGCGGTGAGGACGAGCAGCGGGGTCCGGCTCTTCGCGGCCTCCGCGATCCCGGTGAGTGCGTTGGTGTAGCCGCAGCCCTGGTGCAGCGACAGTACGGCGACCTCGTCGGACATCCGCGCGTATGCGTCGGCCATGGTCGCCGCGCCGCCTTCGTGCCGGGCCGCGACGAAGCGGGCGCCTCCTTCCACCATGGCCTGGGTGAAGTGGTAGTTGCCGCTGCCGACGACACCGAACACGGTGCGGACGCCGAGTTCGGTGAGGCGGCGGCCGATGGCCTCCCGGACGAGCATGGTCACGGCGCTCTCCGTTCTGTGCGGGAGTCTGCAAGGCGGTCTCTGCGGGGGCTCATGCGGGGCGCTCCACGAGGGCGAGGACGCGGGCAGGGCTGCCGGAACCCCCGACGATGCGCAGCGGCGCCACGATCAGCAGGGCACCTGTGGGCGGCAGCAGATGCAGGTTCTGGAGCTGTGTGATGCCGTATTTGCCGGCACCGAGCAGATAGTGGTGTGCGGGGAACTCGGGCTCGAAGGCGAACGCCTGGCCGGCGTCGGTTCCGACGGTCTCCACACCGAGCCCCAGGACGGGAGTTTCCTCGGCGAGCCAGCGCGCGCACTCCGGGTCGAGCCCCGGCGTGTGCGGGCCGGTGTCGTCCGCGTTGAGGAACAGGTCCTGGTTGTGCGACCGGGCCGCCCAGCCGGTCCGCAGGAGCAGCCAGCCGGCCGGAAGGCCGCCGTGCTCAAGCTGCCAGGCTTCGATGTCCTCGCGCCGGAGGAGGAAGTCCGGGTCCGCCGCGCACTGCTCGGTCCGGTCGATGACGACGGCCGGGGCGACCAGGCGCGTGACCGGCACGGCGGCGACGTCCCCGTGGTCGCGACCGGTGATCCAGTGGCACGGGGCGTCGAAATGGGTGCCGACATGTTCGCCGGTGTGGATGCCGTTCTGGTACGAGGTGCTGCCCCGCTCGTCGTACTTCGCCAGCTCCTCCAGACGGAACCGTGGGATCGGTGACATGTCGGGAGGCAACGTGAGCACGGGCGTGGCGGACGAGAGGGGTGCCGTGAGGTCGATGACCGACACCGCGCCGGAGGCGAGCCCGAGCGCCAGCCCGTCCAGGGCTCCGCCGGTTCGAGGAGAGGGAGGCATGTGCCGATCGTGCGCGTTTCGGTCCGGGTTGGGCCAATACCTATTACGGTGTCGCTATGCTCATTTGGCTATAGGAAGTGAGTCTTCCATGCTCAGAGGTGTGGGGATGTGAGAGCGATGAACCCGGAACGCCTCCTTGACGGCCGCCTCAAGCTGCGCCACCTGGTGCTGGTCACCACGATCGCCGAGCAGGGCACGCTGGTCGGAGCCGCGGGCGCACTGCACGTGACACAGCCGGTGGTGACACGAGCGCTGCACGAGGCGGAGTCGGTCGTCGGGGCCGAGCTGTTCACCCGCGGACCACGGGGCGTGCGCCCGACCGCCTACGGCGAGATCCTCCTCGAACACGCCCACGCGGTGCTGGGCAACCTCCGCTCGGCCGCCGAGCGCATCGACGAACTGCGCCGGGTCGGCATCCAGCCCGTCCGCGTGGGCACCAACCTCGCGGGCGCCTTCTCGCTGCTGCCGCCCGCCGTGATCCGGCTCAAGGCAGAGCACCCCTCGCTGACGGTGACCGTCGTGGAGGGCGTGCCCGCCGACCTCGATGCCCGCCTCACACGAGGCGAGGTCGACCTGCTCGTCGGTCGACTGCAGAGCGATCACGCGGGGAAATTCCGCCATCTCGCGCTGTACGAGGAACCGGTGGGCCTCGTCGTCCGCCACGAACACCCTGCCGCCCGGCCCCCCGTGCCCGCTCTCGAAGAGTTGAGGGACTTCCCCTGGATCCTGCCGGGCCGTCCCAGTGTTCTGCGCGAAGAACTCGACGAGTTCTTCGCGCGAAGCCGGATTCCGCTGCCGCGAAACATGATCGAGTGCTCGACGATCCTCACCCTGCGCGCGATCCTGCTCCGCACGGACGCGATCGCGCCGCTTCCCCTTCTCATCGGCGCCCGCGACGAGGCACTCACGAACCTGCCGGTCGCGCTGGAGACAGTGCCGCGTGCCATCGGTATCACCACCCTCGCCGACCGGCCGCCGGCCCCCAGCGCCCGGCTGCTGATCGGGCATCTCGTCGCTGAGGCACAGGAGATCTCGGGGGAGCTGGCAGCACTCGATACGCGGTCGGGATGAGCCCACGGCAAGCCATCGCCCCCGGACCACGGAGTCCGGCGCTCAACGCGCCTGGCGCAGCACCCGGGACAGGCCGAGTGCGGTGGCGCGCACGGCCGGGGCCAGTCGGGCGGGGCGGAAGCGGGCCTGCGGGACGGCGACCGAGAGCGCGGCGACCGCCATGCCGCCTCCATCGAAGACGGGGGCGGCTATGCAGCACACGCCCAGTGCGGCCTCCTGCTCCTCGTAGGCCAGGCCGGAGACCTGGGCCTGTTCGACGGCGGTGCGCAGCAGCTCCGGGTCGGTCAGAGAGTACGGGGTCAGGCGCGGCAACGGCTCGGCGAGGATCATCTCGGTGAGGTCGGGGCCCGAGAAGGCGAGCAGTGCCTTGCCCACACCGGTGCAGCTCAGGGGGAGTCTGCCGCCCACGCGTGACGGGAGGGGCAGTGGGGCGTGGCCGTGGACGCGTTCCAGGTAGATCACGTCGCGATCGTCCCGCACGCCGAGGTGGACGGTTTCATGTGTGGCCTCGTACAGGTCCTGCACGAAGGGAAGTGCCGTTTCGCGCAGACCGTGGCGGCGGGGCACGAGCATGCCGAGTTCGAAGAGGCTGCCGCCGAGCCGGTACGCGGTGCCCGCACGTTCCAGAAGTCCCAGCCGCACGAGGTCCGCCGCCACTCGGTGGGTGGTGGTCTTGCTGAAGCCGGTGCGCTCCGCGAGTTCCGTCAGACGGTAAGAGCCGCCGTGTGGGCGGTAGCAGTCCAGGATGGATACTGCTTTGTCCAGCATGTTGCCCTGATCCGTGTTCCGTGTCACGGAACAATTGTTGCTGCTGCGTGCAGTCGCGTCTATGCAGGACCTCACCCTGTCCCGCACCTCCCCCTTGGAGAGTGGCCGCATGTCGACACCCCCCAGCACCGAATCCCCGCCCGCCGCCGTGGTCAGAGCTGCCGACGCTCTGGCTGACGCGGCCCGCACCAGGGTGCCCTGCCCGCCGGTACGGGCTCTGCTCCCCGGCGGCTGTCTCGTGGACGCGTACGCCGTGCAGCGGCTCAACGTGGAACGGGCCCTTCAGCAGCAGGACCGCCGGATCGTCGGCCGTAAGATCGGCCTCACCTCCCCGGCTGTCCAGCGGCAGCTAGGCGTCGATCAGCCGGACTTCGGCGCGCTGCTGTCCGACATGGCCGTCCCCGACGGAGGCACCGTCCCCGTTGGCCGGCTGCTCCAGCCGAAGGTGGAGGCCGAGGTCGCCCTCGTCCTGGGCGGCGACCTGCCGCACGCCGAGAGCACGGTGGCGGACGTGCTGCGTGCCGTCGATTTCGCACTGCCCGCGCTGGAGATCGTGGACAGCCGCATCGCCGGCTGGGACATCACCCTCGTGGACACGGTCGCCGACAATGCCTCCTCCGGCCTCTTCGTCCTCGGCGGCAGCCCGGTGCCGCTGACCAAAGTGGACGTTCGCCTCGTGCGGATGACGATGACCCGGAGCGGCGAGACGGTCTCCTCGGGAACCGGCGTGGACTGCCTCGGCGGCCCGCTCAACGCTGCCGTCTGGCTCGCCTCGACCCTTGCCGCGGCGGGTGATCCGCTCCGGGCGGGCGACATCGTGCTCACCGGGGCCCTCGGACCGATGGCGGTCGCCGGCCCCGGCGACGCCTTCGAAGCGCATATCTCCGGCCTGGGATCGGTACGCGTCGCATTCGCGCCGGAAGCAGCTCGACACGCTCGACACGAAGGAGGGCAGCAGTGAGCGCCACCACCCCCCAGAGCCGCACGAAGGTCGCCGTGATCGGGTCGGGCAACATCGGCACCGACCTGATGATCAAGGTGCTGCGCACCTCCGACGTCCTGGAGATGGGCGCCATGGTGGGCATCGATCCGGACTCCGACGGTCTGGCCCGCGCCCGCCGCCTCAATGTCGCCACCACCCATGAGGGCGTCGACGGGCTGGTGGAGCTCGACGAGTTCGACGGGATCGGGATCGTCTTCGACGCCACCTCGGCCGGCGCCCATCACCGCAACGACCAGGTACTGCGCGCCCTCGGGCGCCGGGTGGTGGACCTCACGCCGGCCGCCATCGGCCCGTACGTCGTGCCCTCCGTCAACCTGGACGAGCACCTGGACGCAACCAACGTCAACATGGTCACCTGCGGCGGCCAGGCCACGATCCCGATCGTCGCCGCCGTGGGCGCGGTCACCCCCGTCCACTACGGCGAGATCGTGGCGTCCATCTCCTCCCGTTCCGCCGGTCCCGGCACCCGTGCCAACATCGACGAGTTCACCGAAACGACCTCCGCGGCCATCGAGGAGGTGGGCGGGGCCGTCCGTGGCAAGGCGATCATCGTGCTCAATCCCGCGGAACCACCGCTGATCATGCGGGACACCGTGTACTGCCTGGTCGGTGACTGCGACGACGCCGCGGTGATCGCCTCGGTTGAGGCGATGGTCGGCCAAGTCCAGGCATATGTGCCCGGCTACCGGCTCAAGCAGAAGGTCCAGTTGGACCGGGTCGCCGCCGGCGACCCGCTACGCGCCCTGCTGCCCGACGGCACCCGCGGCCCGGCGGCCCGGGTGTCGGTCTTCCTGGAGGTCGAGGGCGCTGCCCACTACCTGCCGTCGTACGCCGGCAATCTCGACATCATGACGTCCGCGGCGCTGCGTACCGCGGAGCGCATGGCCACGTCTCACGTGATGGGGGCGGCCCAGTGACCGCGTTGTACGTACAGGACGTCACCCTGCGCGACGGCATGCACGCCGTCCGCCACCAATACAGCGTCGAGCAGGCCCGAACCATAGCCGCGGCCCTGGACGCGGCCGGGGCCGACGCCATCGAGATCGCGCACGGCGACGGCCTGTCCGGGTCCAGCATCACCTACGGAGTCGGCGCACACACCGACTGGGAGTGGATCGAGGCCGTCGTCGACGCCACCGGCAACGCCGTGCCGACCACACTGCTGCTGCCGGGCATCGGCACCCTCCACGACCTGAGGCAGGCGCACGCGCTCGGCATCCGCTCGGTGCGGATCGCCACCCACTGCACCGAGGCCGACATCTCGGCCCAGCACATCTCCGCCGCACGGGACCTGGGCATGGACGTCGCCGGGTTCCTCATGATGTCCCACATGGCGGAGCCTGCCGAACTGGCCCGACAGGCCAAGCTGATGGAGTCCTACGGCGCCCATTGCGTCTACGTCACGGACTCCGGCGGCCGGCTCACCATGGACGGCGTACGTGATCGCTTCCACGCCTACCGCGACGTCCTCGACCCCGCGACCGAGACCGGCATCCACGCCCACCACAACCTGGCCCTCGGCGTGGCCAACTCGGTGGTCGCCGTCGAAGGCGGTGCGACCCGCGTGGACGCGTCCCTCGCCGGGCAGGGGGCGGGCGCCGGCAACTGCCCCTTGGAGGCGTTCATCGCGGTCGCGGACCTCATGGGCTGGGAACACGGTTGCGACCTCTTCCCCCTCATGGACGCCGCGGACGACCTCGTCCGTCCATTGCAGGACCGCGATGTGCGGGTCGACCGAGAGACCCTGACCCTCGGCTACGCGGGCGTGTACTCCAGCTTCCTGCGCCACGCGGAGACGGCCGCGGCACGGTACGGCCTCGACACCCGCTCGATCCTGGTCGAGGCGGGCCGACGAAAGATGGTCGGTGGGCAGGAGGACATGATCACCGACATCGCCCTCGACCTGGCAGGACGGAACCGGAGCTGACCCGCGGGGCCACCCTGGCCCGTCCGGGCGGTCGGCAGCCCCACGGCATGCACAGGGGAGCCGGGGGCGTCACTCGACGCCCCCGGCTCCCGGCAGGCACGCCCCTCAGGCAGGGCCCGCTCCGGACGGCACCATGTCAGCGGGCCGAGCGAGTCGGCGGGGTCTCAGGACGCTGCACCGCAGTGCCGGGTACAGCACGAGGACCATGGTCAGCGACACCAGGAATCCCAGCGACGTCACACCCGTCTCCTGAAGCGTCGCGCCCGTCCCCGCCGCGGCGAGAACGGAGATCACGCCTGCCCAGTTGACCTCTTCGAGCTGGTCGGCCTCCGCGATCCGCCGGCGCCGTACGATGAAGAAGTCGGCGATGATCACTCCGGCGAGGGCGGTGGACGAGACGCCGAGGATTCCCAGCCAGCTGTTGACCAGCCCGAGGATGTCGCCGGCGACGAAGACCAGGCCGATGACGTTGCCCGCCACCACCATGACGACGCGACCGGGATTGCGTCCGGTCAGGCTGTGGGCAAGGTTGGTGAGCGCGAGGGATCCACTGTAGGTGTTCAGCACCTGTGCCTTGGCCTGCGCCGCCCACATCAGCAGGAAGCCGATGAATCCGCCCAGCACCACGAAGTAGGCACCGGAGTTGTTCATGACCATCCAGGCCACCTTGTCCGCCGTGGTGCTCCCGACCTGGCTGGCGGCGAGTCCCGGATGTGCGTGGAGGTAGTCGCCGACGACACCCGATCCGGCGTGGATGACGATGGTCCCGAGCACCACGATGAATACGTCGATCATGATCGCGCCGCCGAAAGCGAGGATGCCGACGTCCCGGCTGGAGCGCGCGTAGCGGGCGGTGTCGGCGTCGATGAGCGCGAGTGCCCCGGCGGAACCGGCGAGAATCGATAGCACCGCCGTGAACCGCTCGCCCTGCCCGCTGTACCCCGGGACCGCCGGTCCGGCCGACAGCACGTCGGAGAGGGACGTGTGCGACTTCGTCAGGGCGAGCACCGCCAGGACCACGGTGAGCACGGTGAAGGCGATGACCAGGACCATGGACGTGCGCAGGACCAGCTTCAGCCCGAACGCGGTCAGGGCGATCCAAGCGACGGTCAGCACCCCGTAGATCAGCACCGCGTTGGCAGTACTGGGCGACCAGCCGAACATGAACAGTGTGCCGTAGTAGAGCAGGGCGTTCTCAAGGCCGAGGAAGCCCAGAACGACGAAGGCGGCGATGAAAGAGGCGATGGCGGACCCGCGCCGACCGAGGCCGTAGTGCCGCGCGGTGACGGTGCTCGAGGTTCCGGACTTGTAGGAGACATGACCGACAAGCCAGCCGAGCGTGCCCCCGAACACGGCGACGACCACGCCCGCCAGGATGCCGTAGCCGACGCCGGCTATGAGGGTCACCCCTGCGCCGATGGCCAGTTGGATCAGCGTGGAGGCGATCCCGGCGGTGTTGGTCATCAGGCGCCAGCCCGAACGGCGCTCGGAGTCCGGGACCGCGGTCAGCGCGTGGTCTTCCATCCGTGCCCGGACATCGTCCGCGGAGCCGGCGGCGGACTGTTCATGCGTAGGACCGTGCATAGGACACGCACCTTTCCTGGGATATCGCCGAATTTCCCGTGAATGTATTCACGGAGAAATCGCCCCGACTATCCGCTCGACGCTGACCTCTGTCCATATTCCGCGCCACTACCCAGGCCATGCGCAACCTTCGCCGACTCGTCTTGACAGTAGCCGAACCATGGCTGTCTTCTTGGCGCATGACCCGGCTCTCTCCGACGAAAGGAACACCCAGGTGGCATTTTCCGGAGCTTTCTCGCATGTGGGCCTGACGGTGCCCGACCTGCCCAGGGCCATCGCCTGGTACCAGCAGGTCCTGGACCTTTACCTGCTCAAGGGGCCGATTGAGGTCGTCGAGGACGACACACCGCTCGGACGGGCCACCGCCAGTATCTACGGCACCGGATTCCAGCGGTTCCAGTTCGCCCATCTCTGTGCGTCCGACGGCACCGGGGTCGAACTGTTTCACTTCGAGAACCCGCCCACGACTCGTCGTGAAGACAATTTCGAATTCTGGCGTACGGGAATTCATCATTTCGCCTTGACCGCTCGGGACGTCGACGGCATGGCCGAACGCATTGCCGCCCACGGCGGCCGGGCCCGCTCGTCGACGGTGGTCGTCGACCCGGAGCGGGACTACTCGATCGTCTACTGCGAGGATCCTTGGGGGACCGTTATCGAGGTGTGCTCCCACCCGTACGCCCAGATGTGGGCATGACGGGCCACGCCGAGCCGTCCGCGCACCCGCCCCGCAGCGTGGCGGAGGGGGATTCGCCGAACTGCTTGCGGTACTCCACCGCGAACCGCCCCAGGTGGAGGAAGCCCCACCGTACGGCGACGGAGGTGACGGTGGTCGTCGCCGGATCCGCCTCCGACAGGCAGCGCCGGGCCCGCTCCAGCCGGACCTGGCGCAGCTGTTCGGTAGGGCTCAGTCCGAGGTGACGCCGGAACCCCTCCTGCAGGACACGCACGCTCACGTGCACCTCCGCGGCGAGTTCCGTCACGGTCAGCGGTTCCCCCGCGCGGGCTTCGATGATCTCCAGCGCGCGTCTGACCGTCGACGGCGGCGGGGGCAGTTCCCGGCCGTGCAGGGCGTCGCTGTGCGTGTTCGGCTGGCTGAGCAGCAGGTGCGTCAGCAGCAGATTCTGGAAGTGGGCCAGCGCCAGTGGCTCGCCCAGGATCGCTCCGTCGTTCTCCATTTCGCCGCGCAGCAGATTCACCAGCGTGAGCCAGGTCCGGCCGCCCGGGGACGTCAGGTCCATGGCCACGGAGAAACGCAGCGGCCGGTGCGGATTCCGGTTCAGAACACGGGACAGATGCGACTCGACCATGTCCCGTTCCATCCGGACGATGAGTTGCGGGCTGCCGGCGCTGCGCCGCAATTCGATGGGCTCGTTCGGCGAAAGGACCACGGCGGTGTTCCGGTCGGCGACCAGGCAATGCTTTCCGAACATGACTTCGGAGGCGTCGCCGAGCGGAATCTCGACCAGGAAGATGTCGCCCACCTCCCCGGCGGCGATGTGCACGGGAACCCCGTAGTCCATGTAGTGGAGACTGATCCCTCCGGCCTGCGCCGCATGGTGGCGGGCGTCAAGACGGCTGCCGCGCTGCACAATGCTCAGCCGGTGCGGGCAGAATATCTTTGCCACCACTTCCCGGGTCTCATCCAGATCACTGCTGCGCAACCGAAGAAATCGCGGCAGCAGAAGGGGGACCTCGGTCACGGCGCACCTCCGAAGGGAAGCTTCGCCAAGGTTTTCCTGAATCCCTTGGCAAGAGCGATGACGACACGGAGGCGACCGCCGGCTCCGTTGGCATTTCGGTCGCCTCGTAGGAAGACCTGTCACGGTGTACGACCGGTGACCGCGGCCGATCTCCGTGTGTCGAGGTCAGGTGGGCGAGCTTGGAGAAGCCGCCCGACCCATTGATCCACAGGTTAAGGCGGTTGCCGGCGGGGCGGTAGAGGTCGGACTGCAGTCTCCCGGCTCACATCTGGAGTCGCCGACAGGCTAAGCGCACCGGCCAAGCGTCGCTATCCGCCTCACGAACGGGCTTGTCCAGATCCCGCTCCCGGCGGGAGGACACCGCAGCGACCGGGCGCGAGAAGTGGACGGCACCGCGCGTTCGGCGGATAGCTCGCCACGTCGCCCGCCCATAGCTTCTTTGCAGCCTCCGACCTGCCCGTCCCGCCCGCCCGGCTCGGATGGCTCCCTCCCGCACCAACCCACCAGCGCAGTCCGAGGAGCACCCATGGCGCATACGGTCGATGTCGTCGTCGTCGGATCCGGTGTGAACGGTCTGGTGGCGGCGGCAGAACTGGCCAAGGGCGGCTGGTCGGTGGCCCTCGTGGAGCGGGGTGAACGGCTGGGCGGTTTCATCGCCACGGAGCAACGGACCCTGCCCGGTTACCTGCACGACACGTACTCCTCGTGGCATCCGCTGTTCGTCTCGGGTGCCGCCTACGCCGTGCTCGGCCAGGACCTGCACCAACACGGTCTTGATTACCGGAACACCGACGATCTGGTCACCGCCACCGTCACGGACGACGGCAGGGTGGTGCTCGCCCACCGCGATGCCGCCACCACGGCGCGGACGTTCGCCCACCCCGAGGACGGCGCCGCCTACCTCGCCATGCTGCGGCGCTTCCTCGACAATGCCGACGCCATCGGCGGCCTCATCGGCGGCGAGCCGCGCTCGCCCCGGACGCTGGGGCATGTCCTGCGCCTGCTGCGCCGGGAGCGGTTCACCGGCACCGAGACATGGCTGCGGGCTGCTCTCACCAGTGCCCGGTCGTACTGCCGGAGCACCTTCCGCGGTGACGAGCCGGACCTGCTGTGGGCGCCGTGGATGCTGCACGCCGGCCTGTCGCCGGACCACGCCTCGGGCGGCCTTATGCTGCCCGTCCTGGCCGCCACGCTGCACCGCTTCGGCCTGCCCGTGGTCGCGGGCGGAGCCGGGAACTTCGTCAGCGCCTTCCAGAAACTGCTCGGTGAGCTGGGCGTGGACGTCTGCACAGGCCGGACGGTGGAGCGGCTGCTCGTCAGCGACGGCAGGGTCCGCGGTGTCGTCTGTGGCGGTGAGACCATCCGGGCCCGCCGCGCCGTCCTCGCCTCGGTGACCCCGACCGCGTTGTACGGAGATCTGCTGCCCGCGGACGCACCTGTCCCGCCCGTGGTACGCGACCAGGCCCGGCGCTTCCGGTACGGGCGTGCGGCGATGCAGATCCACGTCGCCCTCTCCGCTCCGCTGGGCTGGCGCGACGATCGGCTGGCCGCCGTACCGCTGCTGCATCTGAGCGACGGATCGGCGAGTACCGCGATCGCCTGCGCGGAGGCCGAGGCGGGTCTGCTGCCCCGCCGGCCCACGGTGGTCGTGGGCCAGCAGCACGTCCTCGACCCCTCGCGCGTACCGGAAGGGGCCGCCGCATTGTGGCTGCAACTGCAGGAACTGCCCTACGAGCCGAAAGGCGACGCGGCGGACGAGCTGGATGTCACCGGCGGCTGGACGAAGGAGCTGACCGACGGCTACGTCCGCCGGGTGCTCGCACGCGTGGCCCGGCACGCGCCCGACCTGCCGGGCAAGACGCTCGCCTGGGATGCCGTCACCCCCGACGACCTCGCCCGGTACAACCCCAACGCGGTGGCCGGCGACCCCTACGGAGGATCCGCCGAACTCGACCAGAACCTGCTGTGGCGCCCGCTTCCCGCGGCGTCCCGACATGCGACCCCGGTGGCCGGTCTGTGGCACATCGGTGCCTCCACCCATCCCGGCCCCGGCCTCGGCGGAGCGTCGGGACACCTCGTGGCGCAGCAGCTCATGCGCGCGCGTCGGCACACCCGCGGGTGACCGGTGCGGCCTGCACAGATACGCCACTCGACCGGACCCCTCCTTGGCGGGCGCGCTGCCGGTGAACTCCCGGCTCCGGAAGACGCTCGACTTGGACATCCGGCCGAGCGCTTCACCGAGTTGCTGGGCAGCGACCCCAACGCCCCCTGCGTTGCGGCGAATTGTTGAGTCGCTCCGGGGCGCGAGGCCGTCATGGGTCCGTGCCGTGGTGGCGTTCAGACCTTGGGGCCTCCCTCACCGAACTCGGGGATCTCGGAGCTCAGCAGCATCGCGGCGCCGCCCACGAGCATCTGGGCCATCTCGGTCGCACGGGGGGACATGGCCTTTTCGTAGGTGTGGATGGCGTCGTTGACGGTGGCGGCATCGGCGAGAGCGAGGGCGAGGTCGCTGCCGTCGAGCATGGCGAGGTTGACGCCGACGCCGAGCGGCGGCATGAGGTGGGCCGCATCGCCGAGCAGGGTCACCGTGGGGTTGTGCTCCCAGGTGTGCGGGACGGGCAGGGCGAAGATCGGGCGGTCGATGTAGGGGCCGTCGTTGTCGGTGATCACCTTGCGCAGGCGGGGTGACCAGTCGGCGTAGCGCTCCAGGAGGAGCGAGCGGATGCCGTCGGTGTCCTCGGGCGTCAGGCCGCTCGCGCGGATCCAGTCGACCGGGACGCGCTGGACGAGATAGACGCGGATGTGGCCGCCGCCGTTGCGCTGCGCGAACATGCCGCGCTCGCCGTCGGCGACGTGGGCGCTGCCTTGGCCGACCAGTTCCGCGATCTCGGGGTGACGGTTGTCGACGTCGTTGAACCACGCTTCCAGGAAGCTCACGCCGCCGTAGTCGGGGGTCGCGGCGGAGACGGCCGGGCGGACCCGGGAGAAGGCGCCGTCGGCGCCGATGACCAGATCCGTCTCCACGGTGGTGCCGTCGGCGAAGTGCAGCTGCCGCGGTCCCTCGGCGGGCCCGCTGACGCGTTCCAGCGCACGGCCCCAGTGCACGGTGCCGGGCGCGAGGGAGTTGAGCAGCAGGTCTCGCAGCTGTCCGCGGTCGATCTCCGGCTTGAAGGTGTCGTCGGCCGTCGGCATCTCGTGGGCCACGATGGTGCCCGTCGGGTCCATCTGGCGCATTTCCTGGCCCTCGGGACGGGCCAGCGCGAAGAACTCGTCCAGCAGGCCGGCCGCGCGCAGGGCGATCTGGCCGTCGTCGGCGTGCAGGTCCAACGTGCCGCCCTGGTTGCGGGCGTCGGGGCCCGCGTCACGGTCGTGGACGGTGACCGTGATGCCGTGCTGTTGCAGGACCCGGGCGCAGGTCAGCCCGCCGGGGCCGGCCCCGATGATGCTGATCCGGGCATGGGAAGGGTTCGGAGACGTCATGGAAGTTCCTTTCCCCACTGAAGCCAGCGAGGGGTGTGGGAGAGCGGGGCGGCGATCGGCGAGGTGCTCGACCGCAGAGGAGGCGACAGCTCAGGCCACGTCGTCAACATTCTGGACCTTGATGCTGCACGGCAACTGAAGGCAGAGTACGCAAAAAAGTGTAGCGACACAACTTATCGATGGATACAACTAAGCTACGAATGCCGCAATCAGATAGGGTCGCCCCATGACAGAGCCCCCGCTCGGCCGCCGCGAACGCAAGAAGGCCGCCACCCGGCAGTCGATCGCCGACGCCGCACTCCACCTCTTCCTGGAGCGCGGCTATGACGCCGTGAGTATCCGGGACATCGCCGAAGCGGCTGACGTGTCGGTCACCACGGTGTTCAAGCACTTCACCGGCAAGGAAGCCCTCGTCTTCGACCGGGAGGCGAGCACGGACGCCCACCTGGTCGCCGCGGTGCGCCGGCGTGATGCCGGCCAGAGCGTCCTCGACGCCCTGCGCCAGCATGTGCTGGACACTTGGCTGCCGATCGCGGCGGATCCGCAGATGGAGGGGTTCAACCGCCTGGTGGACTCCACTCCGGCGCTGCGTGCGTACTCCGAGCGCATGTGGATCCGGCATGCCGACACTCTCAGCGCGGCCATCGCCGATGAGCTCGGCGTGGAGCGCGGCAACCTTGCCTGCGCCGTTCTCGCCCGATTCGTTCTTGACGTTCCTGGCCTTGCCCAGGGGCGGAGAGACCGCCGAGCCGCGGTCGAGGAAGTCTTCGACATCCTTGCCGACGGCTGGCAGGCACCCGGCAAGCCGACCGCATAGCACGTCGGCCGAGCAGTGGGTTGTGGCCGGGGACGACCGCGGGTTGCCGCGACCGTTCGTCGAGAGCTGAGTCACTAAACCGCTCCGGTAGGATGAAGCGGTGATCGAGCAGACGGCCGGCCGACGAGAGCGCAAGAAGGCGGCCACACGGCAGGCGCTCGCCGATGCGGCGCTGGACCTTTTCCTTGAGCGCGGCTTTGACGGCGTGGGTGTCAAGGAGATCGCCGAGGCCGCGGACGTCTCGGTGACGACGCTGTTCAAGCACTTCCCCAGCAAGGAAGCACTGGTCTTCGACCGGCAAGGCGCAAACGAAGCGGCGCTGGCCGCTGCGGTGCGCCATCGGCTCCCTGGGCAGTCCGTGCTGGACGCGCTCCATCTGCACTTGCGGAGCATGCTGCTGGGATTGCCCAACTCGACGCCCGGGTTGGCGCGTTTCCTGACGCTGGTCGACTCCACCCCGGCGCTGCGGGAGTACGCGCGGCGGATGTGGCTCGGCCAGGAGGAGGTTCTGTCGGCGGTGATCGCCGAGGAGCTGGGATGTGCGGCGGACGACATGAAGGTGCGTGCACTGGCCCGCTTCGCCCTGGAGAGCCGGCTGCTGGCACGTGACAGTGCGGACCCACTGAGTTCATTGGACGCGGTGTTCGATCTGCTCGCCCGCGGCTGGGGTGAGTTTCTGGAGCCCTCCCGCGTCGACAAGGCCGCGGGCGCGTAGCACCGGGCGAACGGCCATGGTCCGGCTCCGTCCTTCCCGCATGTCGACGTCGTCGTAGCGGCGATCCTCGCTGCCCCCTGCTGTCCCGGACATGGCTCCAGCTGTCCCGGTCGTGGCTCCGGGAGATGGAGTGCATGAATCATAAAGTTTTGTGACTTCACCCTGCTGACGCGTCGATGAGTCGCGGGCCGGATGGGTGCGGTAGGTGACGCCTGCGGCTGCCGAGCCTGGGGAGGTTGTGTGGCGAGGGGCGCCGACCTGATCGGCGGGTGCGTGGACCGAGGGGCCATGGTTTTGTCACTGTAAAAGTGAAATCACTAAACCTTTGTGTCAGTATGGGTCCGCGCCGTCCGGCGCGCCCGCTTCCCCTCGCCTCCGAAAGGGGTGATCTTCATGTCCGCGCCCTCTCCCGCCTCCGTCCCGGCCCAGGGAGCAGCACCGGCCGAAGCGCCGAGAAACGTTCGCTGGGTGCTCCTGGGTGTGATGCTCGCGATGCTGCTGGCGATGCTCGACAACACGGTCGTCGGCACCGCGATGCCCACGATCGTCGGTGACCTCGGTGGGCTCGACCACATCTCGTGGGTCGTCACCGCCTACACCCTGGCGACCGCGGTCTCCACTCCGGTCTGGGGGAAGTTCGGCGACCTCTACGGTCGTAAGCACGTCTTCCTGTCCTCGATCGTGGTCTTCA
Source organism: Streptomyces sp. NPDC019531 (assembly GCF_044903305.1). Classification (NCBI taxonomy): domain Bacteria; kingdom Bacillati; phylum Actinomycetota; class Actinomycetes; order Kitasatosporales; family Streptomycetaceae; genus Streptomyces; species Streptomyces sp. NPDC019531. The sequence continues at coordinate 38,723 of NZ_JBJDQL010000050.1, forward strand.
TCGTCGGATCCGGTCTGTCCGGGGCCGCCCAGTCGATGTGGGAGCTGATCGGGTTCCGTGCGCTGCAGGGCATCGGTGCCGGCGGCCTCGCCGCGGGGGCGTTCGCGCTGATCGGAGCGCTCGTGCCGCCCCGCGAGCGCGGCCGGTACCAGGGCATGACCGCCTCGGTCATGGCCATCGGCACCATCGCCGGGCCGTTGGTCGGCGGTTTCATCACCGACCACCTCGGCTGGCGCTGGGCGTTCTACGTCAACCTGCCCTTGGGGGTGGTGGCGTTGGTGTGGTGCTGGGTGATGCTCAAGCTGCCCGCGGTTCGTACGAAGGCGACGATCGACTGGCTGGGCATCGCCCTGCTGACTCTTGCGATCAGCGCCATCGTGCTGGCCGCCACCTGGGCCGGCAGTACCTACCCCTGGGGCTCCTGGCAGATCCTGGCCCTGGTGCTCGCTGGCGCGGTGATCTGCGCGGCCTTCATCGCCTGGGAGCGGCACGCATCCGAGCCGCTGATGCCGCTGCGCATCTTCACCGGACACCGCAACTTCCCACTGACCATCCTGATCCTGCTGAGCGTCGGCGTCGTCATGTTCGGCTGTTCGCTGTACCTGCCCCTGTTCCAGCAGACCGTCCAGGGAGCCTCCGCCGCCAACTCCGGGCTGTTGCTGCTGCCGCTGGTGCTGCCGATTGTCGTGTCCTCGCAGATCGCCGGCAAGGTCATGTCCGCCACCGGCCGGTACAAGATCTTCCCGGTGCTGGGCGCGGTGTTCCTGATCACGGGTGCGTCGTTGATGACCTCGATGGACACCGACACCTCCCGTCTGGTCACCAGTTGCTACATGGTGCTGGTGGGCCTGGGCATGGGCTTCACCATGCAGATGGGCACGACGATCGCCCAGAACAGTGTGGAGATGCGGGACATGGGCGTGGCGTCCGCCGCCACCAACCTCTTCCGCACCCTCGGAGGTTCAGTGGGCGTCTCCGTGTTCGGCTCCTTGTTCTCCCGGGCCGTTCAGAACCACCTGCCCGCCGACGGTAAGGATGCCTACGTCGACGGCGCCGCGGTCGGAACCCAGCACATCTTCCTCACCATGGCCGCCATATGTGTGGTCGCCCTGCTCGCCGCGCTCGCCATCAAGGAAGTCCCCTTGCGCAGCAGCGAGCCGGCCAAGGAGACCGGACCCGCCACTCAGCAGGCGGCGCAGCAGAGGACGGCATGACGTGCTTCGGCGGACATTCTGTTACGGGTGAGGGGGATTCGGCGGGATACTCGCGAGGGCTGTCGACCAGATTTCTCTGGCACCGGCAGCGGGACCGGCACCGGCAGCGGGACCGGGTCGCCGACGCGACCAACTGGCGCACGCTGGCGTTCCTCCTGGAGTCGGGCCTCTTCGTCGTCATGGGTCTGAGCGTCAAGTCGCTCATCGACGAGGTCTGTTCGGAGCACCTCGGCGCTTGGCGCGCCCCGTTCGTCGGCCTGGTCGCCTCGGCACTGTTGATCGCCGTACGGATGGTGTTCGTCGCACCGCTGATCGGCTTTCTGCGACAGGAACGCCGCCGCGCAACCCGGGCAAAACCCAGGGTGGAACGACTTCGGACCACATTCGACCAGGTGGATCCGGACCCGGACGAGCGGATCCCGGACCGTCGCAAGCAGGGTGTCAGGCTCCGTGTGGCCCGCGTGCAAGCAGGTATCGATCACCTGCTCAGGGGGCACACGGTCGACTGGCGCAGCGGCGTCGTGCTGGCCTGGTCCGGAATGCGCGGTGCCATCACTCTGGCCGCGGCCCAGACCCTGCCTGAACACACGCCCTACCGGCCGCAGCTCGTTCTCATCGCGTACGTCGTCGCCCTCACGACACTGCTGCTGCAGGGGTTGACCCTGCCCGCGGTCATCCGCGCCGTCCGGGTGCCGGGTGGCGACCCGGTCCGTCTCCGCGACGACTGCACAGGTCTAATCGTCGAACTCGGTGACGCCGCGGAAAGTGTCCTCTCCGCAGCTGTCCGCGAGGACCCTCGGATCCGCGCCCGGACAAGCGCGGACAGCTTCGGTCGCCCGCTCACACGAAGACGCCGACGCCACCGCTCGCCTTGAGACCTACGGCCGGCTGGGGAGTGCCGTGATCGTCGCCCAACGTGACGCCCTGCTGGCCGCACGCTCTCGGGGGACGTATGGTGCGACGGCCATCAATCGGGCCCAGGGCATGCTGGACCTTGAGGAAGCCCGTCTCGCGCAGCTCATCGACAGAGCTTGACGGGCTACGAGGTGACGCAACCTGCTCGACTGTGCCGCACGCGCTCACGGAGCCTGAGGCGATGGCCCCCAAGCCTCGGCGGACGGCAAGGCAGCCGCGCGCAGGAGGGCGTCCCTGCAGGCCAGGATCGCGGGGTGCCGGCTGCGGCCGTGGCGTACGACGGTGAAGATGCGGCGGGTGCGCTGACCGCGGGGGAGTTCCCGCAGGGCGACGGTCGGGGGCCGTCCGTTCCAGACGAGGTCGGGCAGGAAGGCGGCCGCGTGTCCCTGTTCGACCAGGCGGAGATGGAGCAGGAGGTCGGTGGTCTCGAACCGTACGTCGGGTTCGAAGCCGGCGTTGCGGCACAAGGCCGTGGTCCAGTGGCGGGCGGGGGTGCCCTCGGGTTCCATCACCCAGGGGTGGTCGGCGAGTCGGCGCAGTGCCGCCGTCGGGCCGTCGGCCATTGCGGGCAGGGCGAGGTGCAGGGGGTCGTCGAGCAGGCCCTCCTGTTCGAGTTCGGTGGGTCGTGGGTTGGGGTTGCCGGGGTACTCCTCGGCGAGGACCAGGTCGAAGTCGCGGGCCTGCAGGGCGGGCAGGGACTTCACCGGTTCCATGTGGGTGACGTGGACGCGCAGTTGGGGGTGCCGGTCGCGCAACAGGCCGAGTGCGGGCGGGACCAGGGTCAGGGCGGCCGTCTGGAACGAGGCGATGCGCAGGGTGCCGGTCAGGTCGGTCAGGGAGGTGGCGATGTCCGCCTCCGCGCGCTCCAGACGTTCGAGGACCGCTTCGGTGTGGGCGACGAGGATCTCGGCCTGCGCGGTCAGCCGTACCCGCCGCCCGACCGGTTCCAGGAGCGGGACACCGGCCTCGGCCTCCAGCTGGGAGAGCTGCTGGGAGACAGAGGAGGGGGCGTAGGACAGGGCGGCGGCGACGGCCGCGAGCGTGCCGCGGTGCTTGAGCTCGCGCAGCAGGCGCAGTCGGTGCAGGTCGAACATCGGCTAACCGCGCTCCTTGCCGTGGACTCGATCGTTCGGTTTCACCGATGACTATAGGTCGGAAACATTCGCTGGACCGATCGTAGGTGGACGTCGGACCCTGATCGTTGTGACTGAGAACGCTTCCTCCCCCCTCCGTACGCTGCCGTGCTCTGTGCGGCCCGGCGCCCGTACTTGGCGGTGTGCACCCGCACCCGCCGAGGTGCGGGGCTTTCACGCCGCGCTGCCCGGCTACTCACCCACCCCGCTGACCGAACTCCCGCAGCTAGCGGCGGAGTTGGGGGTGGGCAGGGTCTTCGTCAAGGACGAGTCGTCCCGTCTCGGGCTGCCCGCGTTCAAGGCGCTGGGCGCCTCCTGGGCGGTCCACCGCATCCTTGCCGAGCGGGCCGCGAGCGGGGAAGAACCGGGCCCGGTCACCCTGGTGACCGCCACCGACGGCAACCACGGCCGGGCCGTGGCCCGTATGGCACGCCTGCTCGGACAGCGCGCCCACGTCTTCGTGCCGCGGGGTGTGCATCCGCAGGCCGTGGCGGCCATCACCGCCGAGGGGGCGACGGTCACCGAGGTCGCGGGGGCGTACGACGACGCTGTGCGCCTGGCGGCCGAGGCGGCTGCGGGGCCGGACGCGGTCCTCGTCCAGGACACCGCCTGGGCGGGCTACGAGCGGATCCCGGGGTGGATCGTCGAGGGCTACTCCACCCTCTGCGCCGAGATCGACGAGCAACTGGCGAAGGAAGGGGACGCCTCGGGCCCCGACCTCGTCGCCATACCCGTGGGCGTGGGCTCACTGGCCCAGGCCGTCGTCACCCACTACCGCAGCCGCCCGTCCGGGCGGACTCCGGCGCTGCTGTCGGTCGAGCCGGCGGCCGCGGCCTGCGTCCTCGAAAGCCTCAACGTCGGCGAACCCGTCAGCGTCACCACCGGCGACACCACCATGGCCGGGCTGAACTGCGGCCCCGTCCAGCATCGCCTGGCCCTTCCTGCGCGGCGGGCTGGACGCCGCGGTCGCCATCGCCGACCTCGACAGCGCGGGCGCAGCCGGCGATCTCGCCGCCCTCGGTGTCTCCTCGGGTCCTTGTGGGGCCGCGGCGCTGGCCGGTGTCCGCGCGGTGCTCGCCGGTGCGGGCGCCGAAGAACGCCGCACGGCACTGGGACTCGACGCGTCGTCGGTGGTCGTGCTGCTGAGCACCGAGGGCACGGCCGCGAACCCGCACGCCACCGCCGACCACTGAATCCGAAGAAGCGGAAGGATCACATGCTCCCCGAGCCCTTGGACCGGGATGTCGGCCGGCTGCTGGCCAAGCTGGTATCCATCGACTCCGTCAACCCGGACCTAGTTCCCGGTGGCGCGGGTGAGACCGTCATCGTCGGCTTCTGCGGCGAATGGCTGGCCGCCCACGGCTTCGAAGTCCACACCCTGGAGAAGCGCTCCGGCAGGCCCTCGCTCGTCGCTGTCGCCCGTGGCACCGGCGGCGGCCGGTCCCTGATGCTCAACGGCCACCTCGACACGGTCGGCCTCGCCGGCTACGACGGCGACCCGCTCGACCCGCAGATCCGCGACGGCAGGATGTACGGCCGCGGCACCTTCGACATGAAGGCCGGCATCGCGGCCATGATGGTGGCCGCCGCCCGCGCCACCGCCCACGGCTCCCTGCGCGGCGACGTGCTGCTCGCCTGTGTCGCCGACGAGGAGCACGGCAGCTTCGGCACCGAGGAGGTGTTGGAGTCCTTCACCGCCGACGCGGCGATCGTCACCGAGCCGAGCCATCTCGAAGTCACCCTGGCCCACAAGGGCTTCGCGTGGTTCGACGTGGAGATCGAGGGCCGTGCCGCCCATGGTTCGCGGCCCGATCTCGGCATCGATGCCATCGCCAAAGCCGGGCACTTCCTGGTCGCCCTGGAGGAACTGGGCCGGCACCTCGCGCAGGGTCCCGCGCATCCCCTCCTGGGCACCGGGACCGTACACGCCTCCGTCATCCACGGCGGCGAGGAACCGTCCACCTACCCCGCACGCTGCCGCATCACCCTGGAGCGCCGCACCGTCCCCGGTGAGAGTGCTGAGAGTGTCGAGCGGGAACTGACCGACTTCCTCGACCTCCTCGCCGTCACGGTCCCCGACATCCGCTACCGCCTGGCCCGCGGCCTGCACCGCGAACCCTTCGAAGCCGACCCCGACGCCCTGATCGTCCGCACTCTCACCCACCACGCCGAGCAGACCCTCGGCCACCCGCCGGTGATACGCGCCGAGCCCTTCTGGACGGACTGCGCCCTCCTGGACCGCGCGGGCATCCCCTGCCTGCTCTTCGGCGTCGACGGCGAGGGTGCCCACGCGGCCACCGAGTACGTCGACCTGGCCTCGCTGGACCGCCTCACCGACATTCTCACCGGCACCATCACCGACTTCTGTTCCTGAGCCGTCGGCGGACTCGGTGCGGACGTTTTTCTGCTCAGCGAGTCTGCCGGATGCCGGTGCGTCCGAGGGTGGCGGCGAGCAGCAGCATGGTGAGGGCAGTAAGGGCGGTGCCCTGCCAGCCGAGGATGTTGAGCAGGGGTGCGGCGAGGCCCGTGCCGACGGCGCCGATCGCGAAGTAGAACACGAGGTAGACGCTGCTGAGGCTGCCGGAGCGGTGGGGGTCGAGGGCGATGACACGGCTCTGGTTCGCGGCCTGGGCGGCGAAGCAGCCGGCGTCGAAGAGGGCGAGGCCGGCTGCCGCGACCGGCGGGCTGTTCAGGCCGGTGGCCAGCAGGGCGGTTCCGGCGGCGGCGGTCAGCATGGCGGCGGTGATCACGGTGGGGGAGCCGTACCGGTCGATGAGACGTCCGGTGAGCGGGAGCACGGCGAAGCCGAGGAGTCCGGCAAGGCTGTACAGGCCGATGGCGGCCGGGGCGAGGGAGTGGGGCGGCTGGGCCAGGGCGAGGACGAGGGCGACCCAGGTGAGGTTGAAGGCGAAGTACCACAGCCCGCCGGTGGCCACCGCGCGACGCAGTTGCGGGTGGAGGCGCAGGAGCGGGAGCAGTGCGGCGAGGGTGGCGCGGTAGCTGCGGCCGGAGTGCGGACGCTGCCGGGGCAGGAGCGCGGCGGCACAGAGCGCGCCGAGCAGGGCGAGGGCGGCGAAGACGAGGAGCATCCGCCGCCAGCCGAGGAGGTCGGTGAGTGCGCCGCCCGCCAGGCGGCTGAGCAGGATGCCCGCCGACATGCCGGCGGCCACGGTGGCGACGCCCCTTCCGCCGCGCCCGGGTGGGGCGTGACGGCCGGAAATGCTGCTCGCCTGGGCCGCGACGCTGGCGGCGGCGCCGATGACCAGGTAGGCGACCAGGAGCACGCCCGCGTCGGGCGCCGCTGCGGCGAGGACGAGACCGGCGGCCAGGGCGGTGAGCTGCGCGGTGACCAGGCGGTTGGGGGCGAGGTGGTCGGTGAGGGGGAGCAGGAGGGCGAAGCCGGTCATGCAGCCGGTGAGCGCGGCGGTCGGCACGAGGTCGATCAGCGGGAGAGGGACGTCCAGGTCTGCGGCGACGGAGGTGAGCGCGGGCTGGATGGCGTAGTTGTTCGCTATCGCCGTTCCGGCTATGGCGGCCAGGAGGAACGTGCCGCCGCGGGGCAGGGGGCGGGTCACGGCTGTGTGGTGCGGGTGAGGATGACGGCGTAACGGCAGTCGTCGTCGGTGGTGTTGACGAAGACGCGTGGGGTGGGATCGCCGAGTTCGACAGTGTCGCCCGCGTCGAGTTCGTGGACCGTGTCGCCGTCGTGGAAGGTCAGGTGGCCGTCGAGGACCCAGACGAGCTGTCGTACGAAGGCGAAGGCCGCGGCGGGATAGGGCACGCGGGCTCCGGCGGGCAGGTGGATCTCGGCGATCTCCGCGGGGAACTGGGGGCCGGTGATCTGGCGGCGCCGGTAGCCGGTGTCGGGGTCGCGCCACTCGGCCGCGTCGGCCTGGCGGCGCACCCCCGCGCTATCGCCCGAGTCGTCCTGTGTTCCTTCGGCTGTTCCCTCGGCGAGGGCGAGCAGGGAGGAGACGCTGAGCTGGAAGGCGGCGGACAGCTTGCCGAGGACGACCGCGGTGGGGCTGCTCTCGCCGCGCTCGATCCTGCTGATCATGGCTTGGGAGACACCGGAGGCGTCTGCGAGCTGGGCCAGCGTCCATCGGCGGCGTTCCCGCTCGGTGCGGACACGGTCCGCGATCTGCCTCACCAGAGGATCTACTATGTTGGACATGAATCCAATATACGAGAGAAGTCGGACTGTGACGGTACGCCCGGCCCGCCCCGGTGACACGGAGGCCGTCCGTGCCATCCGCAACCACGCGATCGCACATTCGACGGCCCTGTGGACGCAGACCCCGCAGTCCGCTGCCGAGGGGGCCGCCTGGCTGCGCGCTCACCTGGAGCGTGGCACGGCGTACGTGGCCGAAGCGGAGGGCGAGATAGTTGGTTTCGCGGTCTATGCGCCGTGGCGCGATCTGGACGGGTTCCGCCACACTGTGGAGGACTCGGTGTACGTCCGCGAAGGTCGGCACGGGCTCGGCATCGGCTCCGCGTTGCTGGCCGCCCTCATCGCCTCGGCGCGTGAGGCGGGCCACCACGCCGTGATCGCCGACATCGAATCCGGGAACACCGGATCCATCCGGCTGCATGAACGGTTCGGGTTCCACCATGTCGGCACGGTGCCGGAGGCGGGCACCAAGTTCGGTCGCTGGCTCGACCTCACGATCATGCGGCTGCCGCTGACCTGAGCCGCGGACGGGGAACGGAACGCACGGTCACGTGGCCGCCGACGTCCTGTCCCGTTTCACCCTTTCGTCACCTGCCAAGAGGGCTACGGCGGAAGGATTTGTCGAGCCGGGGCAGGGGCGGTGCGGGTGCCCTCCGGGCGATGACCTCGTCTGCGGCCCGGTGTCGACATGCGGGGCGTCACCTGTCAATATGGGTACGTGGCTGAGTTCGTCTTTGTGAGTGGTCGTCTGTGCCTCGACCTTGCGGGCACCCAGTTGTGGCGGCGCAGCCTCCGCACGGAACTGCTGAACTCTCCGGAGGACCTGCGGCTCTGGGTTCGCCAGGCAGACCTCGTGGACGATCCAGGCCCGATGGACGCCCGAGGATTGGAACGCGTCCGCCGGCTGCGTGAGGCCGTCTACACACTCGTCAGGGCCTGGACTCCGGGGAACCCTCCGGACGCCGACGCCAGGGACGCACTCGCCGAAGTGAACGAAGCGGCCCGGCTTCCGTTGCCGAAGCATCAACTCGACGAGACGGGTCGGCTGACGCGGACCGGCAGTACTGACGAGATCCTCGGGGCGATCGCCCGTGACGCGGTCGACCTTCTGAGCTCGGACCAGTTTCTGCGGATGAGGGAGTGCGCCAACGCCGAATGCACGCGACTCTTCGTCGATCTGTCCCGCTCCGGGGCGAGACGGTGGTGCGGGATGGCGGAGTGCGGGAACAGGTACAAGGCCGCCAGTTACCGGAAGCGGAAGAAGCAGCAGGCCGTGGCCGAAGTCGGAACGTGAGGCCTGCCCCCTGTCCCTCCCCTGCCGGTGTGCCGTCTGCTGCGGCATTGCCAAGTGACGTGACCCCGTTCCGAGTCCGAGCCCGAGCCCGAGCTACCGTCCACCGCTCTCGGTGGGCAGCTTCGTGCCGCTCACCGCACATCAGGCGGGGGCAGCAGGAGGGCCGTCATGAGGTCGACGGAGCGGCTGAAGAAAGCGCCGTCGTCGTTGTCGCGGAGATGTCCGCTGGTTTCGAGGGCGATGGCGCCGATGAGCTGGGTCCATCCGGTGAGCATGCGGGGCACCGTGTCCGCGTCCCGGTGGTCCGTGAGGATGTCGGCCAGGAGGAGCGGGATACGCGACGCGGCGGGGACGGATGAGTCGGGTCCGTCCGCTCCTGGCGCGGGTGCGTACAACAGCGCGAACTCGTGGGGGTGCTCGTGCGCCCATGCCCGGAGCGCGTGGCAGGCGGTGCGCCATCTGACGGCCGGGGTGGCGGGGACGCAGTCGGCGACCCGGTGCTCGACGAAGTCCGCCGCGTTGTGGTGGGCGTCGTTGGCCAGGGCGTTCACGAGGGCTTCGCGGCCGGGGAAGTAGCGGTAGAGCGCCGAGGACGTGACGCCGAGCTCCCGGGCCACCGCGCGCAGAGAGAGGGCCTGGAGTCCGTGCTGGGCGAGCCGGCGGCGCGCGATGTCGCGTATCTCCCGGACGAAATCGTCGCGGGCGCGCTGGCGGATGGTCCGGGCGGTGGTCATGGCGGCCTGCTCTCTGGCTGCTGCTCAGGTGCTTGTTGGGGGGCGCCCGGCCCGCGCGGGGCGCGGGCGCGGGCGGGGCACGGCGCGCTGCCCGCGGGGGATTCGGGCTGCGCGGTCCCCTCCCCGGATCGGGGTCTCCGGGCGGGGTGGTCGGTGATCGTCACGGGCCGAGGGGCCCGCCCGGTGCAGTGGGCAGCGTTTGGTGTGCGGCGGTCAGCCGTGCGGTGAGGGCGCCGACGGCGTAACCGCCGAGGAGAAGGGCCAGTGCGGGGATCAGGCCGGGTTTGGCGAGCATGACGCCGAGGACGGCGGCACCGACGCCGGTGCGGGTGAGCACGGAGGACCAGAGGCGGTGGTGGTAGATCTTGGCGGCCAGCTTGGGCGTGACGTCGTCGTCGGCTTTCCGGGCGGCCTTGGCCATCTTGCGGAGGTCCTTGCCGGTCAGTGGTTCGCCCAGGGCGACGAGCGCGGTCCAGCCGACGAGGCCGGCGATGATCCAGCCCTGCCACTCCCAGGCGTCGATGGCCAGCCACAGCCCGGTGGCCAGGACGGTGAGGCGGCCCCAGACGCCGAAAGCGGCCGACATTTCGAGGATGACGATGCCTCTGCGGGCCTGGTCGAGGGTGGTGGCGCGGCGCAGGCGTAGAACGCCGATCCAGTCGGTTGCCAGGCCGGCCAGCATCGTCAGGACCGCGAGGACGTGGACGGTAAGGAGCACGGCGTCGACCTGCATCGGGGATTCCCTTCCTGGGGTGGTCTGCGTTTCGGGTCTGCCGCCGGTTCCGGAATCCGGGTTGGGCACTGGCGGCCCGGCCGGGCCCGGGGGAGTGGAGTCCCCCGGGCCGGCGGGTGGGTTCAGTTCGTGGAAGTGTCGGCGTCGTCGCTGTCGGGGATCCAGGAGCCGTGGATGCCGCCGGTGACGCGGCGCGGGAGGTGGACGGTGGCGATGCGGTCGAGGCCCGAGGCGTCCAGGACGAGGAGCTGGGAGGCGTCCTGCTTGAGGTCGGAGATGACGGTGAGGAGGTAGCCGTCGTCTTCGCGGGTGGCGCCGGCGGCGGGGACGAAGACGGCCTCGCTGGGCAGGCGGGCGTCGCCGGCCTGGTGGATGTGGCGGGCGCCGGTGGTGCGGTCGTACTTGACGATGCCGTAGCCGCCGTAGCCGTTCTGGTCGGGGAAGGAGACCGCGTACTGGTAGCGGTTCTCGGCGCCGAGGAACTCCTCGTTGAGGGTGGGGAATTCGATGGCGAGGTCGTCGATGATCTGCTCGTCGACGCTGCCGGCGGTCAGGTCGATGACCCAACGGCGGTTGTAGGAACGGGTGTTGGGCTCGCTGCCGCGGCCGGGGGCGCCGACCCACCAGTTCCAGGAGAGCTGGAAGCCCTCGCGGTCGACGGTCGGGCCCTCCAGGACGATGCGGCCCTGGGCGTCCTCGTAGGCGTTGCCGGCGTGCAGCATGTTGCCCGGCTCGATGGAGAACCAGCGGATCTTCTCGGCGCCCTGCGGGCCGCGGGGCATCACGCCGATCCGGGCGGGCTGCGCGTCGTTCCAGCCGTAGGGGATGCCGGAGTGCTCGTTCGGGTCGAAGGTGACCGTGCCCTCGACGAAGACCACGTGGTGGCGGGTGAGGGCGAAGTCGTGCTTGAGGGAGGCGGTGGCGCCGGGGATCTCGGTGCTGTGCGTGATGTGGCCCTTGGCGTCGGCGACGTAGTACATCAGGTACGGCGGGAACGGCGAGGAGCCGAAGAAGTGCAGCTCCCCGGTGACCGGGTCGGTCTTGGGGTGGGCGGTCATCGCGCTGCGCAGCTTGCCGTCGAAGTCGTAGGCGCCGACGGTGTCGAGTTCGGGGGTGAGTTCGAAGGGGAAGTTCGCCTCGCACAGGGCGAGCAGCCTGCCGGCGTGTTCGATGACGTGGGTGCCGGCGGTGCTGGCGGTGAGGTCGATGCCCTTGTCGGTGATGTAGGGGGCGCCGTCCAGGGCGGGGGTGTGGACCCAGCGGTTGCGGTACCACTCGGCGCGGCCCTCGCGCAGGCGGATGCCGTGGACCATGCCGCTGCCCTTGAACCAGTGGGTGGGGGTGACGCCGGGCTTGGGGTTGTGGCTGTTGCGGATCAGCCGGCCGGTCAGCTCGGGGGGCAGGTTGCCCTCGACGGTGAGTTCGGTGGCGGTGATCTCGTCGACGGCGGGGGTGTAGTGGCCGGTCAGGAACGGCTTGTCGGTGGTGGTCATGGCGGGAACCTCGTTTCTGTGAAGGATGGGTTGGTGGCGGTGAGGGTCAGACGGTCTGCTCTGCGCGGGACTTGAGGGCGGTGAGCCAGGCGGTCAGGGAGGCGTTCAGGGCCTGACCGAGTTCGTCGACGGCGGCCTCGACCGGGGCGCCGCTCCAGGACTCCTCGGTGTGGACGGTGACCTGGTCGCCGGTCTGCTGGAAGGTCCACACGTGGACGCCCTCGATGCCGTTGGCGGGGCCGCCCCAGACCAGGCGTTCGCCGGGGACGATCTCGCGGACGGTGGAGGTGATGTCCAGGCCGTGGGTCTTCCAGCGGAAGGAGTTGCCGGGCAGCAGCGGGCCGTCGAGTTTCGCCTCGTCCACGTCCGCGTTCCAGTCGGTCCAGGTGTCGATGTCGGTGTGCAGGGCCCAGACCCGCTCCAGCGGGGCGTCGATCACGGTGGACAGGCGGACGATGACGGGGGCGGTCTCGTCGATGGTGAACATGGCGGTTCTTCCTTTCGGTCGGTGTGATGTCGGATGCGGTCCGCTCGGGTGGAGGGTGGCCGGCTCAGGCAGAGGGCTGTGCGGCGGTGGCCCGGGGCTCGGCATCGGTCGGCCGAGCTGTGCGGTGGCGGGTGAGGAGCAGGGCGAGGGCGGCGGCGGCCACCAGGACGGCGGCGGAGATGCCGAAGGCGGTGCGGTAGCCGGCGGTGAGCGCTTCCAGTTGCGTCTGGTGACCGGCCGCGTGGGCGGTGGTGGTACCGGCGAGGGTGGCCAGCACCGCCAGTCCGATCGCGCCGCCGACCTGCCGGGTGGTGTTGACCAGCCCGCCGGCCAGCCCCGCGTCCTGCCCGGGAACCCCCTCGACGGACAGGGCGGTCAGCTGGACGAAGGCGACGCTGAGGCCCAGGCCGATCAGGATGCTGGGGCCCAGGACGTCGACGAGGTAGCTGCCGTGGGCGCTGATCCGGGACAGCCACAGCAGTCCGGCGGCCTCCGCGAGGAGCGCGCCGGTGACGGTCGCCGTGGAGCCGGTCCGGCGTGAGATCCGCGGTGCCAGCGTCGAGCCGAGCATGATGGCGAAGGCCAGCGGGAGTTGGCCGAGCCCGGTGACCAACGGGCTCAACCCGAGAACCTGCTGTTGGTAGAGGGGCAGGAAGTAGAACAGGGCGATCCACACCGATCCCAGCAACGCCATCAGCAGGTTGCCCGCGGTGACCCGTCCGGTGCGGAACAGGCGAGGCGGCAGCAGCGGGTTCGGGTGGCGGCGCTCGACCAGGACGAACGCGGTCAGCAGTACGGCGGTCACGGCGAAGGCCCCGAGGACCGTGGTGTCCGTCCAGCCCGAGCGGCGGGCCGAGGTCAGGCCCCACACCAGGGCGGTGAGTGCCAGGGTCACGGTGGTGGTACCGAGTACGTCGAACCGTCCTCGCTCGGTGACCTTCGCCTTCGGCACGCTCGCGGCAGCGGCGGCGAGGACCGCGAACGTGCCGATGGCGACCATGTAGAAGATCCACTCCCAGCCCCATGCCTGGGTCAGGACGCCGCCGAGGAGGACGCCGGCCGCGCCTCCCGCCCCGGACACCGCTCCCCACACCCCCAGGGCCCGGCCCCGGCCAGGACCGGGCGGGAAGAGGCCCATCACCAGGGCCAACGCGGCGGGTGCGATCGCCGCGGCGCCCAGTCCCTGGACCGCCCGGGCCGCGATCAGCGCGGCGGACGAGGTGGCCAGGCCCGCCGCGAGTGAGGAGATCCCGAAGACCGCGAGTCCGGCCAGCAGCACCCTGCGGCGGCCCAGCAGGTCCGCGGCCCGGCCGCCCGCCAGCAGCAGCGCCCCGAAGGCGAGGCCGTAGGCGTTGACCACCCAGGTGGTGCCGCTGTCGGACAGGCCGACACCGTCGCGGATCCGGGGCAGGGCCACGTTCACGATCGAGGTGGCCAGCATGACGGTGAACTGCGCACCGGCCAGGGCCGCGAGGGCGGCTCCGGGGCCGCGGCGGGTGGCGGTGGCGTCGGTGGGTTTCACAGTACTCTCCCTGTGTGGTTAACCACTCACATCTGATGCCTAAGGGTGGCGGGGCTGTTCGCCCCGCCCGTGAGCCCGGTCGCGCGGTCGCGACGGGCGTCGGTCAGTAGTGCCTGATGCCCGCCGACAGTGTCCGCGTCCACGGAGCGTCCACCTCGAACGCGCCCATGGAGACAATGAGATGGCACAGCATGCCCCGCGAGAAAAACTCCTGGACCTGTGCCTCCGACCCGCCCGAGGCGCCGCGCACGTACTCCACCAGCCGGGCGTAGCCCTGGCGGACCGCCTCGCGCACGGCCGGCTCGGACACCGCCGCCGCCTGGGCATGAAGCTGGATGAGCATCAGGTCGTTGTCGCTGATCAGCTTGGCGTACGCCGCCCCCATCGCCGACAGGACCACCTCCGCCGAACTGCCCTCCGCACCGGCCGCGCCCTCCTCCAGACTGGCCCTCACCCGCACGAAGCAGTGCTCGACCACCGCCGTGAACAGCAGTTCCTTGTTCGGGAACAAGCGGTAGACGTACGCCTGCGAGATGCCCGCCGCCTTCGCCACCTCGGTCGTGGTGGTGCCCCAGTAGCCCCGGGCGGCGAAGGCGCCGATCGCGGTACGCAGCACCGTCTCGCGGCGCTCCTCGGCGGTCGACAACTGACGGGGACGTTCGCTCTTCATGTGAGTACTCAACCACTCACACTTTTCGATGTCAATCCGTTCGCGCAGGGTCAGGCCACGGGCGGTGTCACCGGCTCGGTCAGCGGTCGCCGCGGACGGCGAGCGCGTCGATCTCCACCAGCAACCCCGGTGGCAGCCCCACATAGACCGTGGTGCGAGCCGGCATGATCGTGCACCCCTGCTCGCCGAGGTAGTCACGGTAGGCGCCGTTGAACTCGTCGAAGTCGCTGGTCGCGGTGAGATAGACGCGAATCATGAGGACGTCCTCCCATCCGGTCCCGCCCTCTACGAGGATTTCTCCTACGTTGTCGAGGGCCTGCCGCGTCTGGGCGCGCACCGATGCCTCGGGGGCAGGTGCGGAACCTTCCGGCGGAGCCGGTGCGATACCGACCTGGCCGGCCACCTGCAGGAGTGGCCCGAGACGGATACCGGGCGAGAAGGGCCCGGCCGCCGTGGAACGGGAGGCGGGACGATCGGCGTTCTGGTTCCCGTACGGCTCATGAGGCGTTCCTCTTCGGGGCGAGTGCCCGGGTGACGCCGGCCAGGACGTCTTCCAGGACGGCGTGCGAGGTGGCGAAGTTCAGGCGCAGGAACCCGTCCGCGTCCGGACCGAAGGGGCTGCCGCCGTCCAGCAGGACGTTGCCGGCCTTCAGCACCCTCTCCACCGGTGGTTCGCCGAGCCCCAGTGGCCGGGTGTCGATCCAGGCCAGGTAGGTGGCCTCGGGCAGGTGATGGCGTACCTGCGGCAGTTGTGCGTGCAGCACCTGGTGGACCCGTCGGCGGTTGCGGTCCAGGACGGTCAGCAGTTCGCGTTGCCAGGCGTCGCACTCGCGCCATGCGGCCTGGGTGGCGACGACTCCGAGGGGCGACACGGTGCCGTACAGATCCGGTGGCTGAGCGTCGCGGAGGGCGAGCAGCCGGTCCGGGCCGTAGTGGGTGAGGGCGCAGCGGATGGCGGCGAGGTTGAACGCCTTGGTGGCGGACGTCAGCGTGACGGTCCGGCGCGCCGCGTCGGGGGAGAGGCTCGCGAAGGGAATGTGCCGGTGGGGAGCGTAGGTCAGTTCGGCATGGATCTCGTCGCTGATGACCAGCAGGTCGTGCCGGCGGGCGATGGCGGCGATCTCCTCCAGTTCTCCGTGGGTCAGGACGCGGCCCGTCGGGTTGTGCGGGTTCACCAGCACCAGCACCTTGCAGTGCTTCCGTGCCACCGCCGCGTCCAGCGCGGCGAGGTCCATGTGCCATCCCGTGTCGGTGTCCTGCATCGGGACGGGCACGGTCCGGCGCCCCATGGTCGACAACGTCGCCAGGAACGGAGGGTAGTTCGGGGTCTGTACGGCGACCGCGTCTCCCGGGCTGGTCGCCAGGTGCAGGACCAGCTGGAGGCACTGGATCAGGTCGGTCTGCTCGCGCACCCCTTCCGCCGGTGCCGCCCATCCGTAGCGGTCGGCCATCCGCCGTGCGAAGGCGGTGCGCAGCGGGCTGCCGTCCGGCCAGTCCGGATAGCCCAGATCGCGGCGGTCGACGGCGTCCCGCAGCGCGGCGGTGACGGCCGCAGGGACGGGGAAGTCCATGTCCGCCACCCAGGCGGGCAGTACGCCCGGTCCCGGACGGTGCCACTTCACACTGCCACGGGCCCGTAGCCAGTCCCGCTCCAGATCGTCGAAGCCCGGCACCGGCAGCGGCGGCGTTGTGGTGCTCATACGGAGCCTCCCTGCTTGAGCAGATCGCGGGTGATCTGTACTTGGCCGTGGTGCTGGGCGAGTTCCTCCAGCACGTGCAACTGGACGCCCTGCACGCTCAGCGGGCGGTCAGGTCCCTCGAAGTCGGCGGGCGGGGTGTTCAGGGGTCGCGCCGCGGGCGCCACCGAGGCGAGGTCGGCCTCCAGCTGCTCGAACAGCGCATCGACCTGCTGCCGCAGCTGCCGTCCCTGGCCCCTGGCGCTGAACTCCGAGGCGCGGTCACGGTCGACCTCACGCCCCGCGATGATGTGCCCGGTCCAGTAGTCGGCGACCGCCGCGCAGTGATACGTGATCGCGTAGACGGAGTTGGCACCGGCCAGCGGGGGGCGTGCGTTGCCCAGGTCGTCGCCCAGGTCCTCCAGCACTCCGAGCATCCCGTCGAAAGCGCGACGCAAGAAGTACAGGTACTCGTTCTGATCTTGCAAGGTGGGTTCCTCGTCCGTGGAGCAGCTCTTGGGGTCACCTGTATATCTGGTGACGCGATCAGGGTGATGCAGTGATATGGCACCTGTCAATGCGGTTACCAACCTTGGGTCGCGCCTGCGCAGAGTGGGTACGTTTCGGACATAAGCCGCTAAAGTCGTTCAGGTGGACGGGTGACTCTGCGGTGTTATCTGCAATGCGTAACCCTATTGACAGGTAACTACCTGAGTGCAACGGTGAGCCACCGCCCGGACGAGCCGGCGGTCTCGGTCATCCACCGACACCGTCGAGCGGCGCCGCGCAGGCCCCGTCATCTCCCACCACGCACCCCAGAGGACGCCATGAAGAAAGACCGTGCTGTGTCAGGCCGGACGGAAAGACCCCTCACCGAGCATCACGGGATCGACTGGGTCGACGACAGCCGTCGGCACGGCCGCGAGCGGGACCAGTTCTCGATGCGCTTCGCACCCGTCGTCTACCTGGCACCGGTGGTGCTCGGCGGTGCCGGCGTTCCGCTCGGGCTGAGCCTGGTCGGGAGCGTCACCGCGATCGCCGTCGGCAACCTCCTCGGCTCGCTGGCCACCGCCGCCTGCGCGGTGATGGGGCCGCGCCTGGGTATACCGCAGGTCACGATGACCAGGTCAGCGTTCGGCTACCGGGGGAACTACGTCCCCGCGTTCCTCGGCATCCTGCTGTTCATCGGCTACTTCAGCCTGGGCACGGTACTCGGCGCGCGCTCACTGGCGAACCTGACCGGACTGCCGTACACGCCCATGGTCGTGGTGGTCGCCGGGCTGAGCGTGCTGATCGCCGTCTTCGGTTACGACACCCTGCAAGCCATGGGCCAATGGCTGACACGCGTGAGTCTGGTGGTCTTCGGCATCGTGTCCGTCGCCGTGGTGGTGCACGGGACCGGACCCGCTCCGACCACGTCCGCCTCCTCGGGTCACTCTGTGACCACGTGGCTGCTGGTGTGCAGCGTCGTGTTCTCCTACACCGTCAGCTGGACCATCTACGCCTCCGACTACTCGCGCTACCTTCCCGCGAACGGGCGCGCCCGGTCCATGTTCTTCTGGGCGTTCGGCGGACTCTTCAGTTCTGCCACCTGGATGATGGTGCTGGGCGCCGCGCTGACCACGCTGGCCGGCGGTGACCCGCTCGCAGGTCTCGGTGTCGTGCTGCCGGCACCGCTGCTGAAACTGGTGCTGGCCGTCTTCGTGGTCGGGGCCCTCTCCCACAACGCGGTCAACCTCTACAGCGGCGCCATGGCCGGCCTGACCTGCGACCTCCCCCTGCGCCGCACCACCGTCGTCGTGCTCGGCGGAGCGGTCGGCTGTGTGTTGTCACTCCTTCTGGGCGGCGGCAACTTCCAGTCGCACTTCAACACCTTCCTGCTGATGGTCTCGTACTTCGTCATGCCCTGGCTGGCCATCCTTCTCATCGACTTCTACAGGACGCACCAGGGCGGCCGCGGCTACCCGCAGCCCACGGCCTTCCAGGACCGGACCGGCCCGTACCGGGGCACACGCCCCCGCGCGCTGCTGGCGTTCTTCCTGGGCATCGGCGCGTCGGTGCCGTTCATGGCCACCGACGTCTACACCGGGCCGATCGGCCACCTGCTGGGCGGTGTCGACGTCAGCTACGCGGCCTCCTTCGTGGTGGCCGCCCTCGTTCACGAACTGCTCAGGACGCCGCACCCCGCCCCGGAGACCGCGACGGTCGACTCGGCTCTGACGAGGTTGTGAAGGCCCTGGCGCCGCTTGCGACCTGGTGGCCGCTGCCAGGCGAGGCTCATCTGTGCACCGGCTTCCGCTCGTGACGCACCTTCTTCGGGCCCGGCCCGGGATCGGGTGGGGCGCCCGCCGGCAAGCTCCTTGCTCGGAAGCGCCCGCGGTTGCTGCGTGTCGACAACTGGGCGCCGCGTCACGAGCCGATGGCCCTACGGCAGGGCCGCAGGCCGCGCCCGGACCGCCGTACTGCAGCGGGCGTTTCCGCGCATGCGGCGGTCTGAGCCCTGCCGGCTTTGCCATCTCTTTACAACCTGTCTCTCCTCCGGGTCGTCTCTCCGCTCGAACCATGCCCCCGCCGGTCCCGCCGGTGGGGCGACCGACGAAAGAGAGAGCGATCCATGCGTCGAACCGGCCCCAGTGCCCTGGCCCTCGCGTGCGCCGCAGTCCTGGCGGGCGCGGTGCCCGCGTTCGCCGACGGGACGGACCAGTCCCCGACCGCCGCCCCCACCGACACGCGGGCCTCCGCCTCGCCGGCGCCCGGCGCCACCACAGCGCCGAGCCCGGTGCCGACCGAGGGCTCCGAGCCGACCAGGGCTCCGAGCGCGGTGCCCTCGGACTCCCGGGGCCAGGTCTCGGTCGTCCCCAGCGGAGCCCCCGACACCGGCGAGGCCCCGACCTCCTCGGGCTCCTCCCGCGGCACCCTGATCGGCGGGGGCGCCGCCGCGGCCGTCGTCCTGGGCGGCGGTGCGGTGCTGCTGGTCCGGCGTCGGCGAGTGAACGAGGGGTGACGGACTCCGGGCGGGCTCTGGTGAGGACGGCGGGGCGGGGACTGGTCGGCTCGGTTCGGCAGGGGCCCTCGGTTTCGGCCGCGGGCACGGCCGCCGGCGGCGCGGGGTGCGGTCCTGCCCGCCCTGCCGGGTGTGCCTCCATCGCTGCGGCGGGGCGAGGGTCCTTCGGCGCGGAGGGTGGCCTTGTCGGAGTGAGAGGGCGTGCGCCCTCTCGTGCGGCGGTCGCGCGGGTGCTCGCCGTCGCGGTGTTGGCCGGGGTGCTCGTCGGTTGTGGTGGGCCGGGCGGGAGTCCCGCGGTCACCGGCACCTCGGGCGGGAGCTCCACGGCCACCGGCACCTCAAGCGGGGGTTCCGTCAGCGCGCCGTCGGGAGCCAAGTCCGTTGGCACGCTCGGGCGTTCGATCCCCGTCGCCCTGCGCATCCCGGCCGTCGGCGTCGACACCCCGCTCATACGGCTCGGACTCGCGAAGGACGGCAGTGTGCAGGTGCCGCCGATCGCCGCGCACGACCGGGCCGGCTGGTACGAGCACTCGCCGACCCCGGGGCAGCAGGGACCGTCGGTGATCCTCGGCCACGTCACGGTCGGCTCCTACGGCGACGGCGTCTTCCGGCACCTCACGGACCTGCGCAAGGGCGACGAGATCGAGACGCGTCTGAAGAACGGCATGTCGGCGGTGTTCGCCGTGACCGAGGTGCGCACGGTCGCCAAGGCGGACTTCCCCACAAAGGAGGTCTACGGCGATGTCGACCGACCGGAGTTGCGGCTCATCACCTGCGGCGGAGCCCGCACCGGCGACGGCTACCTCGACAACGTGATCGTCTTCGCGGCACTGCGCTCAGTCGGCCCCTGACGGCGTCCGTGCCCCGGGCCGCGCGGGAACCTCTCCCGCCGGTCCGGGGTCTTCCTCCCCGAACGCCACCCCCCTCTGGAGAACGTTGAAACGGTCCCGCGAGAAGGCAGCGTCCGAGCTGTTCGCCGCCCTCTACCCGCGCCTCGCCGGCTGGTGCCGCCGACTCGTCGACGACGACGGGACGGCCCACGAGATCGCCTCGGAGGCGTTCACCCGCCTGTGGGCCCGCTGGACGACCGTGGACGAACCGCGCGGCTTCCTCTACGTGACCGCGGCCAATCTGGTCCGGGACCACTGGCGCAAGGTGGAGCGCGAGCGCAAGGCGGTGCGCCGGGCCACCACCGAGGCCGCGATCAGCCCGCCTCTCGAACAGGCGGACCCCTCGGTCCGGTTGCTCGTGCAGTCCCTGCCGGAACGGCTGCGCGTGCCGATCCTGCTCCACTACTACGCTGACATGCCGATCCGGGAGGTGTCCGTGCTGACCGGACGCAAGGAGGGCACCGTCAAGGCCGACCTCCACGCGGCCCGTGAACTGCTCCGCGCCCACCTGAGGAGAAGCCTTGATCACACACTCTGACGAGGGCCCGGACCGCGACCCCGACGACCCGCTCACCGTCCTCCTGCGCCCCTCCGCCGACTACCTCGGCGCACCTCCCGGTCGCTACGAGGCGATCCGCCGCGGCGCCGCCCGCCGCAGGCTGCTGCGAGCCGCCGCCGGGGCCGCCCTGACCGTCGGTGTCGCCGCGCTCGCCTTCCTGCCGCTGCGGCCGTCCGCCTCCGACTCCCCCCGCTCCCCGACGATCCCCATGGCCCCTCCGGAGGCGACCAGCCCCGCACCCGAGCGGTCCGCCTCGCTCACCCCGAGCCCCCAACCCACTGAACCGAGACCCACTGAACCGAGCCCCATCGGCCGACGGTCGGAGACCACCCTCCCCACCCCGTCCGACCCGCCGGTCGCGTCCGCCACCCGGCTCCCGACGGTCGAGCCGTCGGCGGTCCGTACCGGGTGGTGACACACACCACCGGAAGCTCTTTTGAACGTGTTCAAATGCAGGCGTACGCTGCTGCCATGAGCGACAGAGCCGCCCAACTCAGGGGCATCCGCGCATGGCTGGCCTTCTTCGTCGTCTGCCTCGTGCTCAGCGGTGCCACGGCCTTCCCTCTGGTCCACGAACTGTGCTGGACCGAGGACCTGTTGCGGCACCTGCCCACACCGGACGCCCTCATGGACTGGATCGTGCGCGTCCGGCGCGGGCTCGACACCGCCGACTCCGACTACCCCTTCCTCCTCTACGGCACGGACTGGCTGGCCTTCGCGCACCTGGTCATCGCGGTCGCCTTCTACGGCCCCTACCGCGACCCGGTCCGCAACATCTGGGTCGTCGAGTTCGGGATGATCGCCTGCGCCGGGATCGTTCCGCTCGCGCTGGTCTGCGGCCCGATCCGGGGCATCCCCTTCTGGTGGAGCGTGATCGACATGGCGTTCGGGGTGCTCGGTGTCGTCCCGCTGTACGTCGTACGCAAGAGGATCAAGCGGCTGGAGACGCTCACGCCGCCGAACCCTCGAACGGTGCCCGCTACTTGAGCGCTGCCATGATGATCCGGACCACGACCGGGTTCGCGTCCTCGCTCTTCGCGTCGGTGGAGTTGACCGAGTAGACGAGGGTGCGGCTCAGGTCGCGGGTGGCGGCCAACGCCGAGTTGTAGCCGTACCGGCCGCCGGACTTGACCCAGTAGACCTTCCCGTCGGACTCGAAGCGCTGGAGGCCCGCGCTGTAACTCGCGCCGGGGATGTCCGCCGGAACCGTGAACATCTCCGCCAGCTGCGGCTTCCGGACGATCCGGCCCCGGAAGAGAGCGGTGAGCAGGCGCTCCAGGTCCGCGGTGGTGGAGATCATGTCCCCGGCCGCGAACCGGTCCGCCTGGTTCCACTCCGTGACGTCCAGGAACTCCGTCGTCCCGTCGGGCCTCTCCACCGCCTGGTAGCCCCGGTTGTGCGGGCCGCGGATGCGCGGGTCGGTGCCCGGGAAGTACGTGTCCCGCATCCCGGCCGGCGCGAGCACCAGCCGCGTGACCTCGGAGGCGTACGACCGTCCGGTCACCCTCTCGATCAGCAGGCCGAGGAAGGTGTAGTTGATGTTGAGGTAGTGCTGCTCCTTCCCCGGGCGGAACTCCGGCTCCTTCGCACCCGCGGACGCGGCGACCCGCTGAGGGGTGAGCGTGTCGAAGCGGTGGGCGTACACCTCCTCGAAGGTGGTCCCGAGACCGTCGCCCGCCGGGATTCCGCTGGTGTGGTTCAGCAGCTGGCGGATGCTGATCGGCCGGAAGCGTCTGCCGAGGAGGCCGGGCAGGTAGTGCTGCACGGGCGTGGCCAGGTCGACCGCCCCGGCGGCCACCAGCCGCAGTACGGCCGCCGCCGTCACCACCTTCGTCGTCGAACCGGCCCGGAACCGCGCGGCCGGATCGGCGGGCCGTCCGCTCTCCAGGTCGTGCACACCCGAACTGCCCCGCCACCTGCCGTCCGTGCCGCCCACCCGGATCAGGGCCGCGGTGGCGTCCGCGTCCGGGAGCCCCGCGATCGCGACGCGTAACGCCGCGGCGTCCGGGGCGGAGGCACCGCGCGCTGTCGCCGACGAGGCCGGCAGGCCGGCGGTCAGGGGCACGGCGAGGGCGCCGGCGAGGATGCTTCTGCGACGGAGGTCACGCATGAGTGGGCTCCTGGAGGTGTGGGATGTGTGTGATCATCCTGCGGGGCTGTCCAGACGGCGGGATCGTCGGCGAGAAGGGCCCGGACCCTGGGGCAACCCTGAGCAACCCACGCTGTCTGTAGGGGAGTTGTCAGGGAGAAACCCCTAGGGGGAGAAAAAGTGTTATCGCGGAGCCCTTCACTCCGTCTCCACGCACGAACACGCATGAAGGGGCACCGGCCGGAAAGGACGACGTGGACACGCGGCAGTGGCGCGACACCATCGCGGCGGCGCAGGACGGCGACCGCCGGGCGCTGGACGAGCTCGTCGAGGGCTGGCTGCCGCTGGTGTACAACATCGTCGGCCGCGCCCTGAACGGCCACGCCGATGTCGATGACGTGGTCCAGGAGACCATGCTGCGGGCCGTCGACAACCTCGGCAGCCTGCGCGACCGGGACAGCTTCCGGTCCTGGCTGGTCGCCATCGCCATGCGGCAGATACGGGACCGGGCCCGCCGTAGAACCCCCGCCCCGCTGGACGAGTCGAACGCGCGCGGGGCCACCGACTTCGCCGAACTCACCGTACTGAGACTCCAGTTGGAAGGGCAGCGGCGCGAGGTCGCGGAGGCGGCGCGCTGGCTCGACGACGAGGACCGGCAACTGCTCTCCCTGTGGTGGCTGGAGGTCGCGGGCGAGCTCACCCGGCGGGAACTGGCCGCCGCCGTCGGTATCAACAGGCAGCACGCCGCCGTCCGCGTGCAGCGGATGAAGGAGCGCCTGGAGACCTCCCGGGGCATCGTCCGCGCCCTTGACGGCGCCTGCCCCGACCTGCGCGAACTGACCGGCCGCTGGAACGGCCGCCCCGACTCGGTCTGGCGCAAGCGGCTCGCCCGGCACATCCGCGGCTGCGGCTACTGCGGCGACACCCGCGAGTCCGTCGTACCGGCGGAGCGTCTCCTCGTAGGGATCGCGCTGGTGCCGGTCCCGCTCGGGTTCACGCTCTCGCTGGCCCTCGGCGGCAAGACGGCCGCGGCCGCCACCGCCACGGTCGCGTCCATGAGCTGGTCCGCCAAGGTGATGGGCGCCCTCACTCAGCCCGTTGTCGCGGCCACCGCGGGCGCCACGTTCGTCGCGGGCGGGGCGTACGTCGTGACACAGACGCCGGATGCCCCGCCACCGCGGGTGGCGGTCTCGCCCACGGCGGCGAGCACCCATCGCGCGCCGCCCGGGGCGGAAACCCCGTCGGCCTCGCCGTCGGCGTCCCCTTCGCCCTCGGCGACACCCACCAAGGCCGCCCTCTACGGCAGTGTCGTCGACGCCGTCGACCGGGCACCGGATCCCGACACCCCGCCCGCGGCCCTTCCGCACCGGCCCGAGACCGGCATCACCAGCACCGGCGGTGCGCACGCCGTCATGAACCACCGCGGTGACAGCGTGACCCTGACCGGCAAGGGCTACGTGCTGGTCCGCTGGCAGATCGCGCCGCTCTCCCGGGCCGGCAGCCTGGTCATGCCGGCCTGGACCGGTCTCAAGGGCAAGCTCTTCCATGTGGCCTCGGGCGGCGGCCGCCGTATGGACGACCCGCTCAGCGCCACCGACAGCACCTCCACCGGCATGGGCGACCCGACCACCGGGTACGCCGTCCTGCCCGCCGGTACCCAGCAGATGTGGCAGAACGAGTACTTCTACGTCGACGGCAGCGTCACCCTCGTCCAGAACGAGCGCGGCGCCGACTACGGACTCAGCGTCTTCCCGTCGAGCTGGGACGCCGTGACCAAGGACGTCGACTCCGGGCCTCCGAACGGCGCGATCCGCTACGGCCTGGTCCGCGACACCGGCAAGGACGACACCCCGGTTCCGCAGTACGTCACGCGGTCGACCCCCGTCGACCCGGCGACCGTCGCTCAGGAGTCCCGGGTGTAGCGCTCCTGCGCGTCCATCACCTCGTCGCCGTGATCGTGCGCCCAGGCGCCGAAGGCCTCGATGGGCGTCAGCAACGTCCGCCCCAGGCCGGTCAGTTCGTACTCCACGCGGGGCGGCGAGCCGCCGTACGCCTGTCGTGCGACGAGCCCGTTGAACTCCAGCCTGCGCAGGGTTTCCGTCAGCACCTTCTGGCTGATCCCGCCGATACGGGCCCGCAGTTCACCGGGGCGTCCGGGGCCGTCCTTGAGAGCCCAGATCACCACGGGGTTCCAGGTGTTGGAGACGAGGTCGAAGGCGAGCCGGGTGCGGCAGTCGGCGAGGAAGGCGAGGTCGGTGGTCACGTACCGAATGGTGCCCGAGCGGCTTCCTACTGTTGTGGGAGATCCGGAGAAACGGGAGGCATCATGCGGGTGGGGATCATCGGCCGGGGCGGGATGGCCGACGCGCTGGGCTCACAGTGGCGGCGGGCCGGGCACCAGGTGGTCACCGGGAGTCGCTCGGGAGGGCTGCGCGAGGCCGCGGAGTCCGGCACGGACGCGGTGCTGCTCGCGGTGCCGTACGAGGCGGTCGTCGACGTGGTGGGCGGGCTCGGACAGATGCTGCGGGGGAAGGTGCTGATCGACTGCACCAATCCGGTCGGCCGCGATTTCGGCCTGCTCACGGCGGGCGGGCCCGCGGCCGCCGAACGCATCGCTCTCGCCGCGCCTTCGGCCCATGTCGTCAAGGCCTTCAACCTGTGCCACGTCGACGTGTGGCGCCTCACCCCGCCCGTCTTCGACGGCCGCCCCCTCGCGGTGCCGCTGTGCGGGGACGACGAGGGGGCCCTGTCCGTCGTACGACGACTCGTCCGCGACCTGGGCTGCGAGCCGCTGAGCGCGGGGGGACTCGACCGGGCCGGGCTCTTGGAGGCGACCGCGGCGCTGCTGATCCGGCTGTGGGTGGGGGAGGGCGCGGACGCGCAGGCGATCTCGCCGCCGCGGGCGTACTCCGGCCTCTAAGCGGAGTTCGCCCGCAGCGCGCACAGCACGTCCACCCGGTTCGTCGTGATCGAGTCGACGCCCGCGGCGGCCAGGCGGCGCATGGAGCGGCGGGTGTCGGGGGTCCAGACGGAGATCAGGTAGCCGTCGGCGTGGATGCGGTCGGCGAGGTCCCGGTCGACCAGGCCGAAACGGTAGTTGAGCCAGCGGGGCCGCACCGCGTCCAGGAGAACGGGGCGCGGGGGTGCGAGGCTCGTCCAGGTGAGGGCGATCTCCGCGGACGGGTCGGCTCCGCGTACGGCGAGCATGGCGGTGGCGTCGGCGCAGTAGTAGACGCGGTCCTGGGCGCCGTGCTCGCGGACCACGTCGACCACGCGGCGGGCGACCCGTATCTCCCTCGTGCCGGGCAGGTCGAGCATGAGTCGGTGGCCGTCGGTGGCCCGGAGCGCCTCCGCGAGCGTCGGCACCTGGCCGTCCGTCAGTCCCCGCACCTCGTCCGCCGACAGGGACAGCAGCGGCCGATCGTGCTCCCACAGCCGCTTCAACGTGTCGTCGTGGAGCAGGACCGGTACGCCGTCCCTGGTGAGCCGTACGTCGATCTCCACCGCGTCCGCGCCCCGGTCGAGCGCGGCACGCAGGGAGCCGATCGTGTTCTCACGGACGCGGTAGGGGTCGCCGCGGTGTGCCACGGCGGTCAGCTTCTGCATGCGTCCATTGTGGTGGGCTCAGGGCGCGAGCCAGGTGGCCGTGTAGGTCTCGATCTCGTCCTTGATCCTCGCCTTGCCGGGTTCGTCCAGGAACGATGCGTCGACCGCGTTCTTCGCGAGGTCGGCCAGGCCCCGTTCGTCGAGCTCCAGGAGCCTTGCCGCCACCGCGTACTCGCTGTTCAGGTCCGTGCCGAACATCGGGGGGTCGTCGGAGTTGATCGTGACGATGATCCCCGCCCGCACGAACTCCTTGATCGGGTGCTCGTCCAGGGTGCGGACGGCTCGGGTCGCGATGTTGGAGGTGGGGCAGACCTCCAGGGGGATGCGGTGTTCGGCGAGGTGCGCGAGGAGCTTCGGGTCCCGGAAGGAGTTCGTGCCGTGGCCGATGCGTTCGGCGCGGAGGTGGATGAGGGCGTCCCACACCGTCTCCGGTCCTGTGGTCTCGCCGGCGTGCGGGACGGAGTGGAGGCCCGCGGCGATGGCCCTGTCGAAGTACGGCTTGAACTGGGGGCGGGGTACGCCGATCTCGGGGCCGCCGAGGCCGAACGACACGAGGCCCTCCGGGCGGAGGCGGTCGTCGGTGGCGAGCCTCGTCGTCTCCTCGGCGGCCTCCAGACCCGCCTCGCCGGGGATGTCGAAGCACCAGCGCAGTACGGTCCCGAACTCCGACTCGGCCGCCTTGCGGGCGTCCTCGATCGCCTCCATGAACGCGCGTTCCTCGATGCCGCGGCGGGTCGAGGAGAACGGGGTGAGGGTGAGCTCGGCGTAGCGGACCTGCTGGCGGCCGAGGTCCCTGGCGATCTCGTAGGTGAGGAGCCGTACGTCCTCGGGGGTGCGGATCAGGTCCACGACGCTGAGGTACACGTCGATGAAGTGGGCGAAGTCCGTGAACGTGAAGTAGTCGACCAGGGCCTCGGGGTCGGTGGGGACCCTGGAGTCGGGGTGGCGGGCGGCGAGTTCGGAGACGACGCGGGGGGAGGCGGAGCCGACGTGGTGGACGTGGAGTTCGGCCTTGGGCAGGTCGGTGATGAAGGCGTGCAGGTGGTGGTCGGGCATCGTCGTCATGGGGGCCTCCCCTTGCTGGGCGCCTGGCACGGTGGTGGGTGCGGCGCGGTGATCGGCTGATCGATGCGGGACATGGTAGGCGGGGTGCCTGCGGCGGCCTGTGCCGCTTGGTGGGGGCGGGCGTTTTGCGCAGTTCCCCGCGCCCCTTATGTGCCTGCGGCGGCCCGTTTCGGTTTGGTGGGGGTTTGTGTAGCGCGTCGGGTTCGGTGGGTGGGGCGGGGGC
>NZ_JBJDQL010000051.1:0-65304 GCF_044903305.1 Streptomyces sp. NPDC019531
GTCCTCGTACTGGACGTACTTGGGCTTTCACCCCGTGCGGCGAGAGTGCGTGCCAGGCGTCGCGGGGCAGAAGGGACTTCCGACACACGCCCTAGGCCAGCCGGATCACGTTCCAGGACAGCGGCTCCAGTACGGCGGTGAGGGTGCCGTCCTGGAGCGCGGTGCCCTCGGCCGCGTGCGGGGCGACCCGCTCGGGCTGGTCGAGGGTGTTGCGGGCGTCCGGGTCGGTGTCCGCGAGCACGCTGTGCTCGACGATGCTCGTCAGGTCGAGCCCGTTCAGGGCGACTTCGAGCGGCAGCGCCTCGGTCCGGCTCCGGTTGACCGCGAACACGGTGACCGAGCCGTCCTCGGCGCGGACCGCGGTGGCGTGGAGAAGGTCGGCCTCGCCGTACTTCTTCGTCTCGAACGTCGGCGAGTCGACCCGTACGTCGAGGACCTCGCCGCGGCCGTACCGCGCGGCCTGGGCGAACGGGAAGAAGGTCGTCTGGCGCCAGGCCGGGCCGCCCGGCTCGGTCATGATCGGGGCGATCACGTTGACCAGCTGGGCGAGACAGGCCACGGTGACGCGGTCGGCGTGCCGCAGCAGGGCGACGAGGAGGGAGCCGAAGACGACGGCGTCGAGGACGCTGTAGTTGTCCTCCAGGAGGCGGGGGGCCTCGGGCCAGTCGTCCTGCGCGAACGCCTTGACGCGTGCCTCCGACTCGGGCTGGTACCAGACGTTCCACTCGTCGAAGGAGAGGTTGATCTTCTTCTTCGACTTCAGCGCGGCGCCCACGTGGTCGGCGGTCGCGACGACGTTGTCGATGAACGACTCCATGTCGACGGCCGAGGCGATGAAGGAGTCGATGTCACCGTCCTCGGGCCAGTAGTAGGCGTGCAGGGAGATGTAGTCGACGAGGTCGTACGTCTCCTTCAGGACCGTCGCCTCCCACTCGGCGAAGGTCGGCATGGACTGGCTGGAGGAGCCGCAGGCGACGAGTTCGACGCCCGGGTCGATCTGGCGCATCGCGCGAGCTGTCTCGGCGGCGACCCGGCCGTACTCCTCGGCCGTCTTGTGGCCGGTCTGCCAGGGGCCGTCCATCTCGTTGCCGAGGCACCACAGCCTGATGCCGAAGGGGTCCTTGTCGCCGTGGCTGACGCGCAGGTCGGACAGGGCGGTGCCGCTGTCGTGGTTGGCGTACTCCTGGAGCTCCAGGGCCTCGGCGACGCCCCTCGTACCGAGGTTCACGGCCATCATGGGCTCGGCCTGGGGACCGACCTTGCGGAGGAAGTCGATGTACTCGGAGAGGCCGAAGCGGTTGGTCTCGGTGGAGTGCCAGGCGAGGTCGAGGCGGCGGGGGCGGTCCTCGGCCGGGCCGACCGAGTCCTCCCACTTGTAGCCCGAGACGAAGTTGCCGCCCGGGTAGCGGATGGCGGTGGCGCCGAGCTCGCGGACGAGCTCCAGGACGTCCTGGCGCAGGCCCTTGTCGTCGGCGGTGGGGTGGCCCGGTTCGAAGATGCCGGTGTAGACGCAGCGGCCGAGGTGTTCCACGAAGGAGCCGAAGAGTCGGGGGTTCACCTCACCGACGGTGAAGGCGGGGTCGAGGGTGAAGCGGGCGGCGGTGCTCATGGGGACCTTTCAGGAACGGAGTTGCTGACAACGGGCCAGCCATGAACCCAGCCGAGCCGGTTCAGGCCCAGCTTCGGGGTGCCGTTGTCCTCTGCGTCGTAATAGTGGTAAGCCAGCCAGTCCTGGCCGCGGGTGCGGAAGACCGACTCGCCTCCCGTGCCGATGAACCTGCCATGTCCTGCCAGTAACAGGTCACCGCCGCCCTCCAGCAGCGGCTTGCCCGTGCTGTCGGTGTACGGGCCCGTGATCGTCGTGGACCGTCCGATTCTGATCTTGTACGTGGAGTTCACTCCCGCACAACAGGCGTCGTACGACGCGAAGAGGTAGTAGTAGCGGCCGTGTTTCACGACAGCCGGGCCCTCCACGGCGTACGGGGCGTCCGGGCGGGTCGCCAGGTGGTGGACCGGCGCTCCCGTCAGTGCCTTGCCCGTCCTCGGGTCCAGCTCCACCATGCGGATGCCCGTCCAGTACGAGCCGAACGACATCCAGAGTCTGCCGTCCGCCCGCACGACCGCCGGGTCGATGGCGTTCCAGGAGTCGGTGGTCTCGGACGTGAAGACCTTGCCGCGGTCGGTCCAGGTGCCGGGGAGCCCGCTCGGGGAGGTGGCCACGCCGATCGCGGAGTGGTTGGTGCCCCAGGACGAGACGGCGTAGTAGAGCCAGTACCGGCCCGCGCGGTACGACACGTCCGGCGCCCAGGGATCGCCGGTGCCGTTGTACTCGTACCACCAACTCGGCGGCTCGGCGAAGGCGTTGCCCGCGTCGGTCCAGTGCCGGAGGTCCTTGGAGAGGCGGGCGCCGATCACACCGCCGGTCGAGTACGCCACGTACTGGCCGGACTTCAGCCTCAGGACGCTCGGGTCGTGGATGATCTGCTGGCCGGTGATGGGGAGTGGGTCGGGGTAGGCAGTGTCCGCGCGGGCCGTGGTCGGGAGCAGGCCCATGAGGGCGACGGTCAGGACGGTCGCGAGTCTGAGACGAGTCAACTGCGGCTCCGTAGGTCGGTGTTGGCCCCGCCGGGGGCCGGACACGACTGATGCGGCTCTGCCACTGGCCCCGAGCGCCAAGCCGCCCGACTGGGGGCACGCGACGCCGCCGGATCACGGCCATCGGCAGGGACGGCGGCACGACGCGGCGGAGGCGGACCGGTCGGCCGGCGTTCGGCGACGCCCGCCCGTCCGGCCAACCGAACAAGACCGGCCCGACCCCGCCCCCTCACCACCGCCAAGTCACGACCGCCGACACAACCCACAGCACGACGCGGCCGAAACAGCCCCGTCAGCCGCCGCTCGGTGTTCACTGGCCGGCCAGGCCCGTGTGGGCCACGCCCGCCACGATCTGGCGTTGGAAGAAGACGAACACGATGATCAGCGGCAGGCCCGCCATGAGGCCGCCGGCCATGAGCTGGGCCCACTGGATGCCGTAGGAGTTCATGACGGTCGCGATGCCGTTCGGCATGGTCATCAGGTCGGGGTTGTTGGTCACCATGTAGGGCCACAGGAAGTTGTTCCAGGAGGCGATGAAGGTGAAGATGCCGACCGCGGCGAGGGAGGGCCGGGAGAGCGGGAGGACGATGGTGAAGAAGACCCGCCAGCGGCCCGCGCCGTCGATGAAGGCCGCCTCCTCCAGTTCGCGCGGGATGCCCTGGAAGAACTTGTAGAGGATGTAGACCATCGCGGCGGGCGCGCACTGGGGCAGGATCATGCCCCAGTAGGTGTCGACCATCCCCATCTGCTGGACCGTGGTGAACAGGGGCACGCCCAGGACGGCCGGGGAGACCATCAGGCCCGACATGACGAGACCCATGAGCGCGCTCTTGCCGCGGAACTCGGTGCGGGCGAAGCCGTATCCGGCGAGGGCGCTGACCGCCAGCACGACGGAGGTCACGCAGACCGACACCACCAGGGAGTTGACGAACCAGTTGGTGACGTTGCCGGTCTCCCACAGCGCCTTCCACGCCTGGGCCGTCCACACCTTCGGCAGCCAGTGCGGCGGGATCTCGGCCGCCTCCGCCTCGGACTTGAGCGAGGTGAACAGGGCCGCGGCGATCGGCGCCACGAAGACGGCGGAGACGGCGACGCCGATCAGGGTGAGCACGATCTGGCTCGGCGTCCAGGGCTTGCGGGACTTGAGCCGTATCTGGGTGCTGCTCATCGGGCGCCCTCCTCACGGTTGCGCAGCAGTGTCATCCGTCCGAGGGCGACGGCCGCGATGATCACGAAGAAGATGACGGACATCGCGGAGGCGTAGCCCACGCGGTAGCTGGTGAAGCCCTGTTCGAGGGTGTACTGGACGAAGGCGCGGGTGCTGAGCTCGGGTCCGGGGCCGAAGTCCTGCATCACCACGGCCTGGTCGAAGAGCTGGAGCGAGGCGAGGATCTGGAGCGCGATCACCAGGCCGGTGATGTGGCGCAGCATCGGCAGCGTGATGTGGACCATGCGATGCCAGGCGTTGGCTCCGTCCAGCTTGGCGGCCTCGTAGAGGTGGTCGGGGATGCCCTGGAGTGCGGCGAGGTAGAGCAGGAAGGAGAAGCCGACCGTCCACCACAGGGTGGCGATGACGATGGCGAGCATCGCGTACGACTTGTCGGTCAGCCAGGGGGTGTCGAGTCCGAGGGTCTCGTTGAACAGACCGATCCCCTGCTTGAACAGCCACTCCCACATGTTGCCCACGACCGTCGAGGGCAGCAGGAACGGCACGAAGAAGCACAGCCGCCACACCCATTTGCCGCGCTCGATGTGGTGGGCGAGCATCGCGAGCAGGAAGGCGAGGGCCGTGATGCAGGGGACGACCAGCAGCGTGAAGTACGCGCTGTGGCCGAGCGCGTCCCACATCGCCTGGTCGTGCAGGGCCTCGCGGTAGTTGTCGAGGCCGACGAAACTCGCGCCCTCGCCGGAGATGTTGGCGTCCGTGAAGCTGAGGTAGACACCGCGCAGCAGCGGCCACACCACGAACAGCGCGAACAGCACGAGGAAGGGGGCGACGAACCAGCCCCCGTGCTGGAAGCCCTGCTTGCGGCGCAGGCTCGCGGTGGCGGCGGCGGTCCTGGCGCGCGCCGGCGCCACGGCGGTCTGGGCGCTGGTCGTCATGTGTGCGCTGGTCGTCATGCGACCGCACCTCCCTGCGCGGCGGTCCTGCCGTCCATCGGGTTCTTCGAGGCGAGGAGCTTGGTGAGGTGCTTCTTCATCGTCTGCGCGACCGCGGCGGGCTTCGCGGAGCCCATGGTCGAGGAGACGACGACCGGGCCGAGATCCTGGGCGAGGACGCCGGTGGAGCCCGCGAACCACACCTTGGGCTCGGTGGCCTGGTGGTCCATGGCGCTCACGTACTCGTTCTGCGGGGTGAGCTTCTTGTACGCCTCGGTGGCGAGCGTCGGTGTGTACGCGGGGATGTGGCCGCCGGCCGCCCACTGGAGGGCGTGCCTGACGACGTACGCGGCGAGTTCGTGGGCGCCCTCGTTGGTGGCGCCGCCGCGGTCCGCCTGGTGCGGCAGGACGAAGGCGTGCGACTCGGCGTGGGTGGCCGGCTCGCCGAAGACGGGCGGCAGCGGGGTCGCTCCGTAGTCCAGCTTCGCGCCGGAGAAGACCGGCACCGACCAGTTGCCCTCCCAGGTGAAGGGGGCGCCGTTGATGAACTGCTCTCCGGTGGGGGCGCCGGGGACGACGTACCCGTCGGTGACGTGCTTGCGGAGGAACTCCAGGACCTGGGTGGCCTTGTCGGGGTCGAAGAGGACCTCGGTGTTGCCGTCGTCGAACCACTTGCCGCCGAGCTGGGTGTAGAAGGCGACGAAGAACCACCACTGGAAGTTCTGGTCGTTGGTCCACAGGCCGATCGTCTGGAGGCCCTTCTTCTGGGCGGCCTTGGCCTTCTTCAGGACCTCGAACCACTCGTCGGTGGAGGTGACCGGGATCATCCGGCCGTCGTCGCCGAGCAGGCCCGCCTTGCCCAGCACGTCCTTGCGGTAGAAGCAGAGCTGGACGTGGATGTCGAGCGGGAGGGCGTAGAGCTTGCCGTCGATGACGCCGCGCTTCCACAGGGCGGGGTTGTAGTCCTGCTCGCGCACGCCGTACTCGGCGAGCAGGTCGACGTCCCAGGCGTCCAGGAGGCGGCCGGGCGAGAAGCCGGTGACCCGGCCCATGTGCATGACGCCGAGGTCGGGGGCACGGTTTCCGGCCGCGGCCATGGCGAGCTTGGTGTAGAAGGGGTTGCCCCACTGGAAGGTGGAGTCCTTGACGTCGATGTCCGGGTTGGCCTTCCGGAAGGCGTCCAGCATCGCGATCATGTTGGCGCCGTCGCCGCCGCTGAAGAGGTTCCAGTAGCGCACCCGGGTGTCCGCGCCGGAGGCGAGTGCGTCGGCGCCGGTGCCGAGGGCCGCGAAGCCGAAGCTCGCGGCGACGGTCAGGCCGCCGGCCGCGGCGAGAAGTTGCCTGCGACTCAGGTCAGGTCGTCCCATTGCCTGCCCTTACTGTTCGAGATCTCGAATTGCGCCCGTAACTTCGAACGGGACCGTAAGCAGGAAGCGCTTTCTAGTCAATGGGGTACGCAGCAAAAGAGGATCGCGTGACGGGACAGGGCCGGGCGCGTAGTCTCGAACAGCCCGTCCTGTGGCGGCGGGAGAGCTCAGGGGGTGGGATGGACATCGCGGGCGCGCGCAGAAGTGCGGCCCGGATCGCCTCGGCGCTACGACGCACCCGAGCGACCTCGGCCATGCGCGATCTGGTCTCCCACCTCACCGCCGCGGTCCGGGCCAGACCCCGTCCCCCGGCCGACGTGCCCGAGCTGTGCCGGGCACTGTGCCAGGAGATGAGCGCCCGCCGTGACGGCCGGCCCGTCGATCTGCGCTTCGAGCGGTTCCCGGACGAGATCGCGGTGACCGGGCTGTGGGTGGAGTTCCAGGACTTCGACCTCGTCATCGTGGAGGAGCGGGCCGAGGAGATGCAGCAGCTGGTCATCCTGGGCCATGAGCTGTGGCACCTGCACGCGGGCCACACCCACCATCACGCGGCCGCCGCGAGCGCCCTCGCCGGGCGGCCCGGCTGGGACTCGGTCGCCCTGACGGTGGCCGCCCGCAACGGCTCCCGGGAGGCGGACGAGGCCGAGGCCGACGACTTCGGGCACCGGCTCGCGGCGGCGTTCAGGCCGTTCGTGTCCGACCGGGGCTCCGGCGCCCGGCCCGGCGCGGTCCAGAGAGCCCTCGGCTACCGCGGAGGCGGAGCGCGGTGACACACCCACACCTGGCCGAGGGGACGGTCGGGTCCCTCACCGGTCTGAGCATCCCCTTCTGGCTGCCGGGCCTGGTCCTCGGAGCGGCCCTGGCGATCAAACTGCCCAGCATCGTCAAGCTGTGGCGGGACCCGCTGCTGCGTGCCGTGGGCGGCCTGCTGCTGTTCGCCTGCGCGGTGTTCCTCTTCGCGGCCCCGAGCACCATCGCCTGGACGAACCGGGTCACCGGCGTCCCGAACATCGCCGCGCCCTGGGTGTACACGCTGCTCACCGCGCTCTGCGCGTCCTGGCTGCTGCTGGTCGTGCGCTGGCGCGACGGCCGCGGCGAGCACCAGGCCCGGACACGGCGGGCGACCCGGTGGGTGGTCTGCGTGTACGCGGGTGTGGTCCTCGCGATGTGGGTGCTGTTCGCCCTCGCCGACGTGCCCGTGGAGCGGATCCGGGACCTGGACACCTACTACGCCGGCACGCCGTTCATGCGCGAGCTGATCCTGCTCTACCTGCTCGCGCACACCGTGGCCAGCCTGATCACGTCCGGACTCGTGTGGAACTGGATCCGCACCGCCGGCCTCGACGCCTGGCTGCGCTGGGGGCTGCGGTTCCTCGGGATCGGCTTCGCCACGAACCTGCTCTTCAGCGCCGCCAAGCTCACCGCCATCGTGGCCCGCTGGACCGGGCACGACCTGGACTGGCTGAACACCAACATCGCGCCGGCCGCAGCCTGCGTCGCCGCCACCCTGGTCGCGATCGGCTTCATCGTCCCGCACGCCGGCCAGTACCTCCACGAGCACTGGCTGGTCCGCCGCCGCCACCGCGATCTCAGGGCCCTGTCCCGGCTGATGCGGACCGTCGCGGGCAGCCGCGAGCCGCTCGCCCTGCGCGCCACCGCCGAGATGCGGCTGATCCGCCGCGAGACGTTCATCCGCGACGCGCTCCTGCAGCTGTCCCGGTTCATCGACGAGGACCTGCGCGTCCGCTCCTACGACACCGCCCTCGCCCTCGGCTTCGAGCGCGGCCGGGCCCAGGCCCTCGCCGCCGCCGTGACCATCCTGGACGCCATCGAGGCCGGGCGGCACTCGCCGGACACCGAGGGCGACGGCGACCCCGACACCACCTACCTGCTCCAGGAGATCGCGGCCGTGTCCGAGGCCCTGCGCAGCCCCGACGAGATCAAGGCGGTACGCGCCCGCGCGACCGTCCCGGCAGAGAGCATGTCCGCGCATGACTGAACGCCCCTCCCCCGCGAAAGTCGCCGTCGTCCTCGGGGGATCCCATACCGGCATGCTCGCGGCGGCCGCGCTGACGGGCCTCGCCGACCGGGTGGTCGTGGTGGAGCGCGACGAACTGCCCGAGGGGCCCGCACCACGCAAGGGTCTGCCGCAGGCCCGGCACGCGCACATGCTGTGGTCGGGCGGGGTGGCGGCCATGGAGGAGCTGCTGCCGGGCATCACCGGCGCACTCCTGGCCGCCGGGGCGCGCCGGGCGCCGGTCACGACCGACATGGTCGTCTTCTCGGCACAGGGCTGGTTCCGGCGCTGGCCGGAGTCCCACCACGTGATCCTGGCCGGCCGGGACCTGCTGGACGCCACGATCCGGGCACGGGTCCTCGCGGACGAACGGGTCGAGGTGCTCGGCGGCACGGAGGTGCTGGGGCTGGTGGGGGGCGCGGAGGCCGTCACCGGGGTCCGGGTGCGGGAGGCCGACGGTCAGGAGCGGACCAT
This sequence comes from Streptomyces sp. NPDC019531, assembly GCF_044903305.1. Taxonomy (NCBI): domain Bacteria; kingdom Bacillati; phylum Actinomycetota; class Actinomycetes; order Kitasatosporales; family Streptomycetaceae; genus Streptomyces; species Streptomyces sp. NPDC019531. Next base: position 8,554 of record NZ_JBJDQL010000051.1, read on the forward strand.
CGAGGCGGGGACGGTCGTGGACGCCACCGGGCGGGGCTCCGGGACGCCCCGCTGGCTGACGGACCTGGGGCTGCCCGCGCCGGAGCGCCGCGAGGTCGACTCGGGTCTGGCGTACGCGAGCCGCCTCTACCTCGCGCCCGAACAGGCCCGTGACGGCTTCCCCGTCGTCAGCGTCCAGCCCGGCGCCCGGGAAGCCGGACCGGGCCGGTCGGGCTTCCTGCTGCCGATCGAGGACGGCCGCTGGATCGTCACCCTCAACGGCACGCGCGGCGGCGAACCCTCCGCCGCCAACGCCTCGGGCGACGACTTCGTACGGTTCGCCCGCGAGGAACTCAGACATCCACTGATCGGCGACCTGCTCGCCCGCGCCGAGCCGCTGTCCGACGTCGCCTTCACCCGTGCGACCGTCAACCGGCGGTACTTCTACGAGCGGGCTGCGGCCTGGCCGGAGAACCTCACGGTGCTCGGCGACGCGTTGGCCGCGTACAACCCGGTCTACGGGCACGGCCTGGCCGTGGGTGCCCAGAGCGCGCTGATCCTGCGGGACCTGACGCGGCGGCACGGGTTCGGGGCGGCCGGGCTGTCCCGTCGGGTGCAGAAGGCGGTGGCCCGGCCGGTGGGGGCGGCATGGGACCTGGCCACCGGACAGGACGTGTTCTATCCGGGGGCGACGGATGCCGGGCCGACCCTGCGGGACCGGCTCGTGGCCGCGTACGTCTCTCGTCTCATGTACACGGCCACGGGGAACGGGCGGATCGCCCGCCGGGTCACCGACGTCACGTCGCTGGAGCGGCGGGCGGAGGTACTGCTGACGCCGGACGTGCTGCTGGCGGCGGCGGTGGGTCCTTCGAAGCCGGTGCTGACCGAACCGCCGCTGACCGCCGAGGAGTTGAAGAAGGCGGGGCTTCAGTAACGTCCCGGGTGAAGCGCGGTCAGCCTGCGAATGCCCGCTGCTCCAGCCCCTTCCCCGCACCCGGTACCACCAGCAGGGAGCCCGACACCGGATGCGGTGCGTCCAGGCCCACCCGTGCCGTGGTGATGTACAGGTCGGTGAGGTCGGGACCGCCGAAGGCGCACGCGGTGACGCGCGGGGTCGGGAGGGTGATCACCTGGTCCAGTTCACCGTCGGGGGTGTAACGCCGTACCGCTCCCCCGTCCCACAGGGCGACCCAGACACACCCGTCGGCGTCGACCGTGAGCCCGTCGGGGAACCCGGCACCGTCCTCGATCCCGACGAAGGGCCGGCGGCCGGAGACGTGCCCGCGCTCGTGGTCGAGGACGTCGACACGGCGGGTGGGTGAGTCGATGTAGTACATGAGCCGGCCGTCCGGGCTCCAGCCGGTGCCGTTGCTGACGGCCACGTCGTCGAGGACGGTGTGATGCGTGCCGTCACCGGTGATCCGGGACAGTGTGCCGCCGCCCGGGGCCTCGTCGTAGCGCATGGTGCCGGCCCACAGCGAACCGTCGGGGGCGACGGCGGCGTCGTTGGCGCGGCGGCCGGGGACCGGCTCGTGGTGCAGCCAGCGGAAGGTGTCGTCCGGATCCAGTACGGCCACGCCGTCCCGCAGATTCAGCACGAGACCGCCGCCCACGCGCGGCTTGACGGCGCCGATGTGCTGGTCGAGGACGCGGACCGTGCGGTGCCCGGAGAGGGGGTCGTAGGTGTGCAGCCGCGCGCCCAGGATGTCGATCCACAGGAGCCGGTGGCCGTCCCACGTGGGCCCCTCGCCGAGGGTGGCCTCGGCGCGTACGGCGACCTCGTACTTCGTGAGGCGGGTCATCCCACGCTCCGGTGGCCGAGGCGCTCGGACAGCTCGGCGGCGCCCTTGGCGGCGAGCTGCTCCAGTTCGACGCGGCGCTCGTCGCTCCAGCGGATCATCGGCACGGAGATGGAGAGCGCGGCGACGACCTGGCCGGTGCGGTCGCGGACCGGGGCGGCGACGCAGGAGACGTCCGGGTTGGACTCACGGTTCTCGACGGCGACGCCGCGCTGCCGGATCTCGTCGAGGGCCTCGCGCAGAGCGGCCGGGTCGGTGATGCTGTTGGGCGTCATGCCGACCAGCGTGCCGCCCTCCGGGACGCGGGAGGCGAGCTGCGGCTCGGGGAGGGAGGCGAGGAGCATCTTGCCGACGGAGGTGCAGTGCGCGGGCAGCCGCCGCCCCGCGGCCGACACCATCCGCACCGCGTGCGTCGAGTCGACCTTGGCGATGTAGATGACGTCGGTGCCCTCCAGGATCGCCACGTGCACGGTCTCGTCACAGGTCTCGGCGACGGACCGGGCGACCTGCTGCCCCTCGGCGGCGAGGTCCAGCTGCTCGGCGTACCGGCTGCCGAGCTGGTACGGCCGCACTCCGAGCCGGTATCGTCCCGGCTGGCCGGGGACCTGGACGATGTACGACCGGGCGGCGAGAGTGGTCACCAGCTCGTGCACGGTGGTGCGTGGCAGCTGCAGCCTGCGCACGATGTCGGGGGCGGAGAGCGTCCCGTCCCCGTCGAGGAAGAGCTCGAGAATGTCGAGAGCCCGGGTCACGGCAGGTACGAGGCGTCCCACAACCGGCCCCCTCTCTTTGTGTTTAAGGCGTCTGCGTTCGATATTTCAACAGACGATCGGAATGACGAACACAGGCTAGCGACAGGCGCTTTCCTCCGGCAATGGGCATGCGGGGCACGAACTCCGTATCCGGCCCGTTTCCGCAGGAGAGTACGGGTACGGGTCACCGGTACTACTGTAATCGTGTGCGACACGTCACATTGCGTGGTGCGTCCCGGCGACTATGGCTCCAGGGGGTTTCACGGCCTCGCGCCGGCCGGGCTCAGCTGTCCCCCAGCTCCCCCTTCAACCGCCGAGCCCGCAACACCAGCTCCAGCTCGAACCGCCGGTCCGGATTGTCGATCTCGTCCCCCCACAGCTCCCGGATCTGGCGAAGCCGGTACCGGACCGTCTGTGGGTGGACCCCCAGCCGGGCCGCCACCTCCGGCGCCCCGCCCCTGGTCTCCAGCCACGCCAGCAGCGTTTCCGCGAGGCGGCGGCCGTGGGTGGGGCCGCAGTGCCGGAGGGGGGCCAGGCAGCGCAGGGCCAGGTCGTCTATAAGCTCCTCCGGTTGCAGCAGCACCAGCGCCTCGGTGTGTTCGGTGCAGTACAGGACGTCCCCGGCGGGGAGCAGGTCGCGTTCCATCAGGCGTACGGCAGCCTCGGCCCAGCGCAGCGACTTCGCCGCGTCGGAGAGCGGGACCGGGGGGCCTATCGCGCCCGCCCAGCCGGTCAGGGCCCGGTGCAGGAGTTCGGGGCGGCCTGCAGCGTCCGGTTCCGGTACGACCATGCGGGGCTGTTCGTAGTCCATGTCCAGGAGGACTCCCTGGCCCACCGCGGGGGGCACCGCTTCCCGGGCCGGGCGGAGGAGGACGCCCACCGCCACCTTCGTCGGGAGGGGCCAGCCTATGCGGGCCGCCCGTTCCGTGAGCGCCTCCGCAGGGTCGCCCCGGTGGCGTTCGGCCAGCAGCAACTCCATCAGGCGGCGCTGGAGGCGGAGGCGTTCGCCCGCCTGGCGAGCCGCCGCCTCCGCGTAGCCCCGGACCGACTGGTCCACCAGGCCGTCGAGGTACTCGTAGCCCGCGTCGACCAGCTCGTACATCGCAGGCGGCGGGATCTCCACGCGCTGGCCGATGTCGGCGAAACGGCGCCAGGCCAGGCGTACGCCCATGCGGTAGATCGCCTGCAACGAGTCAAGGCTCCGGCCGTTCAGGCCCTCGCCCCTGCCGAACTCCTGGAAGACACCCGGGGGGACCGACGGGCGGCCCTCCGCCGTCTCCAGGTGCTGGACGAAGACCTCGATCGCGCGGCGGATGCCGACCAGGGCCATCGGTTCGCCGGACTCGTCCAGGACCACCGGCAGATGGGGATACTCGCGGCGGATCTCGCGCAGGATCTCCTCCGCGAGGGCCGGTGCCTCGGACATGGCGATGGCCGCGAAGCGGCGGACCTGGAGGCGAGGGACGTCGTGCCAGGCCGAGCGGGCGTTCACGGCTGCCGGGCGGGCGGCCACGCGTCAACTCCCCTGGTCCGCTTGCTCGTAGGTGATCAGGGGGGTGTTGGGCTGCTCGGGCGTCGCCTCCAGCAACGCGACGATGCCGAGCGCGGCACCCAGGGCGAGCAAAGCGGCGACCACGACGGTCAGCGCGGCGGCGAGCAGTCTGGACATCGCAGGGGCAGCCTCTCTGAGCGGCTTCGGTCCGGCGTACGTCCCCACCCGGGACCCACCTGGCCATGCATCCCGGTACCCACCCTGCCTGTCGGCCCAGTCTCGACACCTCACTGACAATCCGTCAAGACATTGACACCCGGTGCCAAGACGCCTACGGTCTCCGGCCCATAGAGCGGCCCGAACTCCGTCAACTCACGCCCCAGGAGTGTCCGGATGCGCCGTACAGCCTCTCCAATCTCCCTGATTCTGCTGGGACTCGGCACGTTTCTGCTGGTACTGGCGCCGCTGCTTGCGTGGTACGTGGCCCCGCGAGCGGCCGTGAATCCGATCGACATCGACCAGACCGCGGTCTACCGCGGCACAGGCAGCGTCTTCGACACCGAGGAACTGGAGACGGTTCCCGGGCAGCGGATCACCGTGACCCAGCGGGTGCGCGGCGACGTCGAGGCCAGCGAGCGCAGCGGCCGGGCCGCGGTGTGGGACGTGACCACCACCGTCGACACCGACAAGACGCTGCCGGCTGCCGACCCGCACGACGCACTGGAGTTCGTCCCGCACCGCTGGGTCATGGACCGGAAGACCACCAGGCCGGTGCACTGCTGCGGCGAGAAGCCGTACATCGAGGGCGAGGCCTATCTGAAGTTCCCCTTCGACGTGCAGCGACGCTCCTACCAGTGGTGGGACAACTCCCTGGGTTCAACAGTGACCTTGCGTTACCAGGGTACGAAGAAGGTTCAGGGGTACACGGGTTACCGGTTCACCGGCACGGTCGCCCCGACGAAGACCGGGACACGGCTCGTGCCGGGCACGATCGTGGACGAGCCCGACCGGCCGCAGGTGCTGGCCGAGGAGTGGTACTCCAACCACGGCATCGAGCTGGTCGTCGACCAGCGCACCGGCCGGGTCGTCTACGCACAGGTGGGCCCCAAGCGCACCCTACGGGCCCCCGGCGCGAAGAAGGACGCCGTGGTCCTGTTGGACAGCCGGAAGATCTCCTTCACCACCGCGACGCAGAAGGAGGCCGTGCGGCTGGCCGAGCGGGACAGTGGCCAACTGCGCGCCGTGGGCGAGACGTTGCCGGTCGGGGCGGCTGTGGCCGGTTTCGTACTGACGGCCGTGGGGGGCGTTTTGGTGGTACGGGGACGCAGGCGCCCCGAGTCCACCGATATGAACGGTACGCCCCAGCCTGTCCTCACGATGTGACTGGACGTCAGCTCTAATAACGCCGGAAATTGTCACGTGGGTGAGTAGCCACGGCGATCGGGTGGGCGAAAACTGTGCCACCCCACCCGAGCACAACCCGTCCACACCACCCTCCTAGGAAACGCTCAGTCCCCCCACAACCAGCCTGAAAGTCAATGCTGAGTTCCGCACCCTGAGACGAGTTGGAGCACCCATGCCCCAGCACGTGCCCCACCCGCTGCACACGCCTCCCCAGGCGTCGCAGCGGCAACCCTCACCGCACAGCTCGCAGCACCGTTCGGCGCTTCCCCCACCACCACGCCGAATCGTTTTTCTCGCCCATCGTGACCTCGACAACCCGGCCGCCGGCGGCTCCGAACTGCTCGTCGACCGGCTCGCCGAAGGACTGACCCGGCTCGGCCACCAGGTGACCCTGCTGTGCGGCGGGCCCGCCTCCTACCGGGACTACCGGGTCGTGTCGGCGGGCGGCGAGTTCGGCCACTACCTGCGCGCCCGTACGGCCTTCGCCCGCCAGGTCGGCGAGACCGACCTGCTGGTCGAGGTGTGCAACGGCATGCCGTACCTCGCGCCCCTGTGGCACCGCGGCCCCACCCTGTGCCTGGTCAACCATGTGCACACCGACCTGTGGAAGATGCGGTTCGGCGGGCCCCTCGCGCCGGCCGCGCGGATCGGCCGAAGACTCGAACACTGGGCACTGGCCGGTGCGGCGGCCCGGCACCGGAATCTGCTGGTCGCCGTATCTCCGTCGACAGCACACGCGCTGCGCGCGATCGGTGTCGAACGGGACCGTATCCGGGTCGTGCACAACGGGGTCGAGGAGCCGGAGCCACTCACTCGGCGCTCGCCGGAACCGCTGTTCGTGGCCGTGGGCCGGCTGGTCGAGTACAAGCGGATCGATCTGCTGCTTCGGCTTTGGGAGCGGGTGCGGCCCGTGACCGGCGGTCGGCTGGTGATCGTCGGGGACGGCCCCGAGCGGCCACGTCTGGAGCAACTCGCCGGTCCCGGTGTGGAGTTCACCGGCCACGTCTCCGAGGCGGAGAAGCATCGGCTGCTGTGCGAGGCGTGGTTGCTGCTTCATCCCTCGGCCGTTGAAGGGTGGGGACTGGTCGTCACCGAGGCCGCGACTCGGCAGACGCCGACCATCGCCTTCGATGTGCCCGGGCTGCGGGATTCCGTCGTGGACGGCGAGACGGGGGTTCTGGCGCAGGGCGAGTCCTCCTTCGCCGCTGCCTGGTGCACGCTTGCCCTGTCGGGACATCGCCGCGAAGTGATGGGCAAGGCTGCTCGTGATCGCGCTGCTCGGTACCGCTGGCACCGTACTGTCAGACAGTTCCGTGCCGTCGCCGCCGAGGCGGTGAGGGGCTGGGGGCCGTGAGGCGGCTGCCGGTTCGTCGTGGCTGGCCGCGCCCACGCGGCGGAGCCGCACAGGTCACGGCCCCGCGCCCCCGGACAATCAGGGACCCCTCGTTTCGACGTTCCGTCACTCTGTTCAGGGCCTTCATGCGTGAGCAGGACGACCCCGTGTCCTGCTACTCACTCCTCGCCCGTGACGCCGTCGATCAAGTCGAGGCGTACGACGGTCCCGTCGCCGGTCGTACCGTCGTCGATGTCGGTGGTGGGAGCGGGTACTTCACCCAGGAGTTCCGCAGACGTGGTGCCGACGCGTTTCTCTTCGAGCCCGATCCCACCGAACTGGGGGAGAAACCGCCCGACTCCACCGTGATCGCCGACGGCTACCTGCTCCCCCTGCGGGACGCCTCCGCGGACGTCACCTTCTCCTCCAACGTGCTGGAGCATGTGGCCGATCCGCAGACCTTTCTCAGTGAGCTCATCCGGGTCACCCGGCCCGGTGGACTGATCTACGTGTCGTTCACCAACTGGCTGTCCCCATGGGGCGGTCACGAGTGGGCGCCCTGGCACTACCTGGGTGCCGAGCGGGCCAGGGCCCGCTATCGGCGCCGTACCGGAAAGGCCGCCAAGCACACCCTCGGCGAGAACCTGTTCGCCGTGCACATCGGCCCGACCCTGCGGCAGGTGCGTGCCCGGGACGACGTCACGGTCGTCTCGGCGCGCTCCCGCTACTGGCCGATCCTCGCGGAGACCGTCGTACGGGCTCCGGGGATCCGTGAGGTGGCCACCTGGAACCTCCTCCTCATTCTCCGGCGGTGTCCACCATGACGACGTCCACGGTCCAGGCCCCTCCTCCGGCAGCCGTCCCCAGCACCGCGATCATGTCGGGCCCGCCGGAGGGCCCCCGGTCGCGGCGCTGGCTGCTGGGGTTCTGGGCCGTGGTCTTCGTGCTGTTCCTCGCGGTGCACCCGGGCCGGCAGACCTTCGACACCAAGCTGGGCGTCACCGTCGATCCGGGCCGGTTCCTCGCCGATCTGGGGCAGTTGTGGCACGACCAGGGCTCCTTCGGCGGGATTCAGGACCAGTACGTCGGCTATCTGTGGCCGATGCTGCCGTTCTACTGGCTGGGCCACGCTCTCCAGTTGCCGGTGTGGCTGGTGGAGCGGCTGTGGCTGTCGCTGGTCGTGTCGGTCGCCTTCTGGGGCGCGCTCAGGCTGGCCGAGCGGCTGCGCATCGGCAACGGACCGGGAAGGCTGCTCGCCGCCGTCGCGTACGCGCTGTGGCCGACCTTCACGATCGTCGTCGGCTCGACCTCCGCCGCCGCGCTGCCCGGCGCCTTTCTGCCCTGGGTGCTGCTGCCGCTGACCAACGAGCGCTACAGCGCCCGGATCGCCGCCCTGCGCTCGGCGCTGATCATCCCGTTCATGGGCGGGGTCAACGCTGCCTCGACCCTGGCGTGTCTGCTTCCGGTCGGGCTGTATCTGCTCTCCCGGCCGCCCGGACCCCGTCAGCGCAAGCTGATCGCCTGGTGGGTGCCGGGGGTGATCCTGGCGACCGCCTGGTGGGTGATCCCGCTGCTGCTGCTCGGCCTCTACGGCGAGAACTTCTTGCCGTACGTCGAGAGCGCGCGGACCACGACCGAGACGATGTCGGCGACGGAGGCCCTGCGCGGTGCCGGGAACTGGGTCGCCTATCTGCATCTGGGGCAGGCGTGGCTGCCGGCCGGCTGGACCGTGGCCTCCTCGGTGATCGTGATCCTCTGCTCGGCGTTCGCGGCCGGGCTCGGTCTCGCGGGCCTCGCGCGGCGGGACATGCCGGAGCGGCGGTGGCTGGTGCTGACCGTGCTGACGGCCGTCCTGGTGCTGCTCGCGGGGTACGGCGGCGCGTTCGGCGCCCCCTTCCACGGACTGGTGCAGGACTGGCTGAACGGCGGTCTCGCCCCCTTCCGCAACATCTACAAGTTCCAGCCGGGGCTGGCACTCGCGCTGGTGCTGGGCCTCGCCCATCTGGTGGGGGTGGCCGCCGAGCCGCGCGGGGCACGTGCGATCAGAGGCCGCCGGTACGCCCCGCTGATCGCGGCGGTCCTCGTCCTGCCCGGACTGATGTGGCCGTATCTCAACGGCTCGATCCTGAACCCGGGTTCCTTCCAGCAGCTGCCCACGTACTGGCAGTCCACGGCCGACTGGCTGGACAAGTACTCCCCCGACTCGCGCGCCCTCGTCGTCCCCGCGACCGCGCACGGCATCTACACCTGGGGCTCCCCCATCGATCAGCCCCTCGACGTCCTCGCCGAGTCCCGCTGGGCGCAACGGGACTACGTCCCCTTCGGCACCCCCGGCAACCGGCGTGTGACGGACGCGGTCGAGCAGGCGCTGATGACGGGCGGTGAAATCCCGGGCCTGGCCGACTACTTGAGCCGTGCCGGGGTCTACTACGTCGTCGTCCGCAACGACCTCGACCCGGACCAGATCGGCACCGTGTCGTCCTCGGTCGTCAAGCGGGCCCTGGAACAGTCCGGCTACGAGCGGGTGACGGGCCTCGGGCCGCTCATGACGGGCGGGAAGATCGCGCACGACACCCCGCTCCAGATCGAGGGGCTGTACCCGAGGCAGCGGGCGGTGGAGATCTTCCGGCCGGTGGAGTCCTCGGGCGTACCCCGGCCCGGACAGGCCGGCCTGCTGCCGGTCGCCGACACGGCCCAGGTGTCAGGCGGCCCCGAGGCCCTGCTGCCGCTGGCCACTCAACTACGCGGCAGGCCGACGGTGTTGACCGGCGACAACCATCCCGGACTCGGCACCCCACCGCTCCAGATCGCAGGCGACGGACTCCGGCGCGCGGACACCCGGTTCGGGCTCGTCAACGCCAACACCTCCTACACGTACACGAGCGACGAGCGGAACGCCTCCGGGGCCGCCCAGGACGCCGGTGAGCAACCGCACCAGATCCTGCCGACCAAGGGCCTCGCCCACCAGACGGTGGCCGAACTGCGCGGTGCCCGCTCGGTGACGGCGTCGTCGTACGGCAACTGGCTTTTCCACCTGCCCCAGTTCGACCCGGTGGGCGCCTTCGACGGCAACCCGGACACCGCGTGGGCGGAGGGCGTCGCGGGCTCACCGAACGGGCAGTGGCTGCGGATCGGCTTCTCGGATCCCGCGTACGACATGCCTTCCTCGTTCAAGGTGACGCCGTTGCCGCAGGAGAGCGTGCGGTCGGCGGCGACGAAGGTGCGGGTGGAGACGGAGCGGGGGTCGCGGACCAGCTTCCTGCGCGCGGACGGATCGACCCAGAGCATCAAGGCACCGCCCGGGGCCACGAGTTGGATGAAGCTGACGATCGTCGACTCGGTGGCACGCCGGACCGGGCTCGCCGGTGCCGGGTTCTCCGAGATCGACCTGCCGGACGTGCAGGTGACCAGGCTGCTGCGGCTGCCGACCGACGCCGACGGTTCGGACTCCGCCGCCGAGGTCGTCTCCCTGCACCGGGTGCCCGACCCGGCCGGGATCTCCCCCACCGGCACCGAGGCGGGCCTGCACCGCCGCTTCGACACGGCGTCCGCGGGGACGTACTCGATGAAGGCGAACGCGGTGCCGGTGACCGGGGAGGAACTCGACCGGCTGCTGTACGAGGTCGCACCCGACCAGCGCAACCGCATCACGGCGACCGCCGACTCCACGGCCACCCTCGGCACGGGCCTGTCCGCCCGCAACCTCACCGACGGTGACCTCACGACGGCCTGGATCGCGGGTGACCGCCCGACGATCCATCTGCGCTGGAACGGCGAACAGCCGGTAGGAGAAGTGGTGTTGGCCCCCGCGGGCGGCCTGTCCGCCCGCCCCACCGAGGTCGACATCAGCTCGCCCGACGGGGCCACGATCGCCGGTGTCGACGAGAACGGCGCGGTGCGGTTCCCGCCGATCACCACCGACCGCCTCGACATCACGATCACCAAGACGGCCCCGCTGACCCTGCACAACCCGGTCGCCGACGAGGACCTCCAACTCCCGGTGGGCCTCACGGAGGCGTACATCCCGGCCCTCGACCAGTACCGGACCCCGCAGCCGAAGGCCACCCGGAAGTTCTCCCTGCCGTGCGGACAGGGGCCGGTGGTGGCGGTCGACGGAAAGCTGTACCAGACGGGCGTCTCGGGCCGGATCCGCGACCTGACCGACCGTCGTCAGGTGGCGGTGACGCTGTGTCAGGGTGGGCGTGCTGACGCCGAGTTGTCCCTCTCCTCCGGCGAGCACCTGGTCGAGGGCGGCGACGCGAGCCCGCTCGCCCTGACCGACATCACGCTGACCCGCGGCACGATCGCCGAACCGACCTCGCTCACACGGGAGTTGCGGATCCGGGACTGGCTGGGTGACAGGCGCGAGCTGACCGTGGGGTCGGGGGCGGCCTCGTACCTCACGACGTACGAGAACTACAACGACGGCTGGAAGGCCACCCTGAACGGCAAGTCGCTGTCCCCGCTACGGCTGGACGGCTGGCAGCAGGGCTGGCGGATCCCCGCCGGCGCGGGCGGCACGGTGAAGCTGTCGTACGAGCCCGCGACGACGTACGACGGCGCGCTGATCGGCAGCGGGGTGGCACTGGCGGTGCTGGTGGGCCTGGTGCTGTGGCGCCGACGGGCCCCCAACCCCGACGACCCGCAACGGGTGCCTCCGGAGCCGGGGGTGTGGCTCGGGGTGGTGGCGCTCACGGTGGTGGGTGTGGTGATCGCGGGCTGGTTCGCGTTGCTGGTCCCGGCTTTGGCGCTGGTCGCGTACCGGCGTCACGCGGTGCTGGTGCCGATTGCCTTCGTCGCACTGGCCGGGGCGGGGATCGCCGCGGCGACGGGGGCGGGTGAGCCGGTGGGCGCGTCGGAGGGCGCCTTCGGACACGCGGCCCAACTGCTCGCACTGGTCGGATTGTTCGGGGCGCTGGTGAGTGTCCGCGAGCGCGAGGAGCCCCCCGATTCCGAGGCACCCACACAGCAACTGCCGCCGGTCGAGGTGAGCAAGGGGAGGGCGGAACCGACATGACCCCACCGACACGCATCCCGTTCCCCGTGGTCGACGAGGTCTCCCGCCACTGCCTCCAGGAGGAGGAACCGGAGACGGTCCACATCGAGGTGCATCTGCCGGGGCGCCTGGACCAGTCCCGGCTGAGGAAGGCGTTCCTGGAGGCCCTTCACCGGCATCCACGGATTCTGATGCGGGAGGTACCGGGGGGTTGGTACCGCCGCCGCTACGAGTGGGAACTGACGGCGGAACCGGATGTGGAGGTGGTGAGTTTCCCGACGCCGGGGAGGAATGGGCTGCGGGACGCGAGGACTCGTGCTCTGACGAAGGCACCCCCACTGTCACTGTCACCGCCGATACGTGTGGAGGTAGTGGAAGGAGGCCCCGCAGAGGGCAGCGAGGCCACAGATCTGGTCGGACTGCACCCACCCCGTAAGGGGCGCGGGGCCGAGTCGAACAGCGGCTCCGCCGCGGGGCGCGACCAGCCACAACGCACCCGCACCCGAAACACAACCGTCCTCTTCCTCACCATCAACCACACAGCCCTGGACGGCCCCGCCTGCCTCCGCATCCTCGCCACAGCCTCAGAAATCTACGGCGGCAAGGACAACTCGCCGACACCGGCGCCCACCCGCCCACAAGAACCCCCCGCTCCCCCCGAGAACACCCCCTCCAACTGGACCCGCCCAGCCCGCGTAGCGCAAGGCGCCCCAGAACACTCCCCCGGCAACGGCCTCCTCGTCACCGAACTCCCCCTCCCCCACCGCCCCAAGGGCTCCCCCTACACGGTCAACGACCAGCTCATGGTCACCACCGCCCTGACGATCGCCCACTGGAACAGAGAACACGGCGCGATCCCCCGCCCGCTCCGCATCACCATGCCCGTGGACGACCGCCCGAGGGACACCACGATGCCGATAGGAAACGGCACCCGCCTGGTGGAAGTCCCGTTCTCCCCACAGGAGTTGACACCCGCCCCCGAGGACATGCCGGACCTCCTGCGCCGCACGGCACAACGAACCCGCGCCCTCAAATCCCTCACCCGCCCCCAACTCGGCCACGGCGCAAGCCTGCTCACCGCCCCGGTCACCCCGGTGGCCTGGCGGGCAGCCCTCACCCGCGGTCTGCGCACAGCCGCCGCCCCCTGGACCTCCACCACCCTCCTCAGCAACATCGGCCGCGTCCCGTACCCGCTGGACTTCGGCGAGGAGGCCGGCCGCGCGCACGCGGTGTGGTTCTCGGCGCCCGCCAGGATGCCCCGCGGCCTCACGGTCACGACCGCCTCGACGGCCGGCCGGCTGCACCTCGCCCTGCGCTGGTCACGGGCCCTGCTCGGTCATGGCGACGGCGCCCATCTGCGGGACCTGTTCGAGCACTACCTGCACACCACGGAGGTGGCCCCGTGAACACCACCGCCCCCACACGCCGAAGCGGCCTCCGTGACTTCTACGAGGACCCCACCGTCCCCGTCGCCTCCGGCAGCCCCCGTTCCCTCCGGCAGGCCCGCATGCTGGCCACGGCCCTCAAGGGCACCGGAGCGCCCCCGGGCACCGTCCTCGACATCGGCTGCGGCGACGGCACCGCCGCCGCCACCGCGGCCCCGTTCCTCACCGGCCACAGGATCGTCGGCGTCGACTGGTCCCAGGACGCCCTCCGCCGCGCCCGCACCCGGCTGTCGTACGCCGTCCGAGGCGAACTGACCGGCCCGGGGCTGCCGTTCGCGACCGGCTCCGTCGACGCCGTGCTGTTCAGCGAGGTCGTCGAGCACCTCGTCGACCCGGATTCCGCGCTCGACGAGATCCGCCGCATCCTGCGCCCGGGAGGTCATCTCATGCTGTCCACACCGAACCTGGCCGCCTGGTACAACCGCGGACTGCTGCTGGCCGGCGTCCAGCCCGTGTTCTCGGAGGTGAGCCTGCGGGCGATCCACGGCAGGCCGGGGCGGGAGGTCGTAGGGCATCTGCGCCTGTACACGGCCCGTGCGCTGCGGGAGTTCGTCACGGCGGCCGGCTTCGAGGTCGTACGACTGGAAGGGGCCCCCTTCCACGGCGTGCCGCGCCCGCTGCGCGCACTGGACCGGCTGGCGTGTGCCAGACCGTCCCTCGCGTCGATCCTGCTGCTGCATGCGCGAAAGACGTAGGGGGCCCTCGATCATGTGGTGGGGAGTGGCGGCCGCCCTGTTGGCGAACACCCTGTACAGCGTCGGATTCGTCCTGGAGAAGCGAGCTCTGAGTGCGCTGCCCGAGGTGACGGTCCGTCAACCGGTGCGGCTGCTGGGGCTCGTGTTGCGCAGTCCGCTCTGGATCGGCGGTTCCCTCTCGCTGGCGGCCGGGTTCGGGGCGCAGCTCGCGGTCTACCGGACCCTGCCCATCGCGGCCGCCCAGGGCATCTTCGTCTCCGGACTGGTGCTGCTGGTGCTGCTGTCGGCGCGGCTGCTCGGCGAGGAGACCTCCGGGCGGGAGCGGTACGCGCTGGGCGCCATCCTCGCCGCGCTGCTGATGGTCGTGCTGTCGCTGAAAGAGGGTTCGGACCAGGTCAGCCGGGACGCCCCGTACCAGCTGATCCTGCTGGTGTGCGTGCCCTCGCTGGCCGCGGGCGTGTGGCTGTACGGGTCCGCCGAGCGACGCACCCGGCACCGGCACCGCATGCCGACGACCGGCGTCGAGTACGGCGTGGCCGTGGGCCTGCTCTACGGGGTCAGCTCGCTCGCGATCAAGGGCGTGTCGAGCTGTCTGACCTCAAGTGGGCTGGGCAGCACGGTGGTTGAGCTGCTCCGCTCGCCGTATCCGTATCTCCTGTTGTTCACCGGGGCGTTCGGCCTGGTGATGTCACAGGCGGCGCTGCAACGCTGCCGGGCCTCACTGATCGTGCCGGTGTGCACGACCGTGACCTGCCTGTACACGGCGGTCCTCGGCACGCTCTCGTTCGGCGAGTCCCTGCCGCACGACCCGCTGCGGCTCGCGCTGCGCCTCGCGGGCACGGTGCTCGCCGTGGCCGTACTGCTGACCATGCCCAAGCACGATCCGGCGCCCCAGTCCCCCGTCGGTGCCAAGGAGTTGACACCCCCATGAACCCGGACGACCCGCTGCTTCAGATCCTGGCCTGCCCGCTCGACAAGGGCCCCCTGCATCTCGTGCCGCCGGACGAGGCCCTTTACAACCCGCGGCTGCGCCGCCGCTATCCGATCGTCGACGGCATCCCGCAGTTGCTGCCGGCCTCCGGCGAGCAGGTGACGGACGACGAGCACGAGGATCTCTTGAAACGGATGACTCCATGACCGGACCGGCTCGTACCTGGGCGGCGAGAGTGGCCCCCCTTCTGCCCACCCGCCTGGTCGCGGCGGCCGCCCGGGCCGTGTACCCGCGTTTTGAACCGGAGTTGGCACGCCTGGCCGACCTGTGCCCGGCGAACTGCGGGACGGCGGTGGACGTCGGCGGCTGGTACGGGCCGTGGACGCGCCGGCTGGCCGGGCGGGCGCGACGGGTGGTGACCGTCGAACCCGTGCCCCATCTGGCCCGGCTGCTGACCTCGGCGGCCCCGGCGAACGTCCGGGTCGTGCAGGCCGCCGCCACCGACAGTCCGGGCACCGCCCGGCTGTGGCTGCCGCCCGGCGACGCGGGCGACCGCGGGGTGTCCTCCCTGGTCCGGCGCGACATCCACGGCCGGGCGATGGACGTCCGCTGTGTCACGCTGGACGAACTGGCCCTGCGTGACGTCGATTTCATCAAGATCGACGTGGACGGGAGCGAGCTGGCCGTGCTGCGCGGGGCGACGGGAATCCTCGCGCGCGACCGGCCCGCGCTCTTCGTCGAACTGGAGTCCCGGATCCAGCCGATCGCCCCGGTCGTGACCTACCTCTCCCTGCTCGGCTACGACGGCTGGGTACTGCCCCGCACCACCTGGGTCCCGCTGGCCGGCTTCCCCCTGGAGGCACACCAGGAGGCGTCCTCGTACGTGGTCGCCCACGGCCTGTTGCGGCGCGTCCTGCCCTTCCTCCACCGCCCCCGGTACATCAACTCGGTGCTGTTCCTGCCCGACGGCCGCCGCCCCGGTGTCAGTGCCGTGGGGGACGATGGAGAGCATGCCCTCCGGAAAGCAGGCGGCTAGCGCGCCCTTCACCCCGCTCGACTTCCAGCTGGTCCTGCTGCGCCGCATGGCCGACCACAACCCCGACCTGGTGGAGGAGGCCCGGCACACGCTGGGCGTCTCGATCGCGGACATGCGGGAGGCCAACAAGCGATGGCAGGCGATGGTCCGTTCGCCCCGGGCCCGCACCGCCGCGTCCCGCTATCGCTCGGTCCTCGGCACCCCCGAGACCGTCCTCACCCGCAAGGTCGGCGACCTGGAGTGCGAAGCCCTGCTCTGGCCCGTCCCACTCTGGCCCGACCTGCGCTTCGAGGTGCTCCTCTCGCCGACCGGAGCGGTCTGGAACGAGTGGCTGATCCGCGCCCCGGACGCCCCCGCCCCCACCCTGCGCACCCTCGCCGACCTCACCCCCTGGTCGTGCACGGTCGACGAGGCGGCCCGCGCCTTCGCCCCCGCCCGCCCCCTGGAGGGCACGGCTCCGACCCGCTGGGGCCTGGCGTTCACGGCATCAGACGGGGAGGGGGTACGACGGGAGGCGGTGGCCGAGTTCACGTGGGGACTGCTGCAGCGGGTCGCCGTCCGCTAGGCAGGTCTACGACGTGCTGGGCGACTCGGCTCCCAAAGCGCGAGTCCTCGACAGCCCCGTGTCCCGGCGCCGTGTCCCCACGAGTGTGGCCAGGTCCTCGGCCAGCGGGAGCTCGACCGTGTCCAGGGCGGGATGCTCCAGCCAGAACACGCGCGGCCGGTCCACGGCCCCCTCGTGCCGGGGCGGCCAGTCGGTCGCCGGGGTGAAGTCGTCGATCACGATCCTGCCGCCCGGGGCGAGGAGGCGGACCGGGTCGGCCGGGGTGTCGTCGGGGGTCTTGCCAGTGCCGCCGCCGTCGAGGACGAGGAGGTCGTAGGGGCCGTGGTCCTCGACGCGGTGCCAGTCGCCGTGCAGGATTCGCACGTCGGGACGGTCGGCGAACACCTCGGAGGCGACCCGGGCCCGCTCCCGGTCGCGCTCGACACTGAGCAGCCGTACGCCGTCCCGGGCCCCCGAGACCAGCCATGCGAGCCCGACCCCGCACCCCGTGCCCGTCTCGCCGATCCCCTTCCGTGCCCCGCCCGCCAGGGCGTGCAGCAGCCGGCCCTGTTCAGGGCGGCAGGAGTGAGGGAAGCCGTGGGCGCGGGCCGCGGCGAGGGCTCGTTCGACGAGCGCCGGGAGGCCGGGTTCCCTGTCGTACGCGTCCGTTCCGGAGAGCGACATGACCGTGAGGGTGCCAGGGGTCAGGCCGCCGTCTCCACCACGTCCGCGACCACGCAGCTGACGTTGTCCGGGCCGCCGGCCGCGTTCGCGGCGTCGACCAGACGGTGCACGGCCGCCTCGGGGTCGGGGGCGGCGGTGAGCAGGTCGCGGATGGCGGCGTCGGGAACGATGGCGCAGAGGCCGTCGGAGCACAGGAGATACCGGTCGCCGGGTTCGGCGTCGTGCAGTTTCAGGTCCGGGGTGCCGGTCGTGAGCGCCTTCAGGAGCAGGGCCCGCTGGGGATGGGTGACGGCCTCCTCCCTGGTCAGTCGGCCCTCGTCGATCAGTGACTGGACCACCGTGTGGTCGTGGGTGATACGGAACAGGGCGCCGCCGCGCAGGAGGTAGGCGCGCGAGTCGCCGATGTGGACCAGGGCGAGACGGGAGCCCGTCCACAGCAGGGCGGTCAGGGTCGTGCCGTTCTCGTCGGCACCGGCGTCCACGTCCCGCACCGCCTCACTCGCCCCGTGCACGGCATCTTCCAGGAGGTTGAGCACATTGCCGGCCGGGAGCTCGTCGGTGTCCAGGAAGCGCATGGCCGCCACGGCCGCGCTGCTGGCGGGCGCCCCCGCCGGACCGTATCCGTCAGCGACCGCTAGCAGCCGGGCACCCGCGTAGGCGGTGTCCTGGTTGGCGGGGCGGACCCGGCCGGGATCCGAGTGGGCGGAGTACCGCAGTTCGAGCACGTTGGTGTCCTTCCTCGGTGCGGCTGTCAGCTCGTCAGCGAGGAACGCGGCGAGATCACGCCGTACGGCCGTCTCCGCCTCCACCCGCGCCCAGTACGCCCGGATCTCGTCGGCGGCGGCAGCGGGCGGCAGGGCGCACACCGTGCGGATCCGGGCCAGCGGCATGCCCAGCCGCCGTAGCCACGCCACCAGTCGGGCCTGTTCCAGCTGGCCCGGGGTGTAGTAGCGGTAGCCGGTCGCCGCGTCGACGCGTGCCGGACGCAGCAGCTCCAGCTCGTCGTACAGGCGCAGGGCCTTCGGCGACAGGCGACTCGCCCTCGCGAAGGCACCGATCGTCAGCCACTCCATACGGGCCCCTCCGTTCCTCACCCCCGATGATGGGGCTTCACCGAGGGGGAAGGTAAGTGACTCCACCCACGCGTGAACGCGCGGGCTTCCTGTGTCGGTGGCTAGGCCGCCGCGCAGAGGGCCAGCCCGGCCCTGTTGAGGATGTTCGTCGCGCCGACGTGGTCCGCGTTCGCTGCGAACCCACACGCCGTGCACTGGAACTTCGCTTGGGTGGTGCGGTTCTCCTTCGCGGTGTGCCCGCAGGACGGGCAGGTGCGGGAGGTGTTGCGGGGATCCACGGCGATGACGCTCCGACCGGCGCTTTCAGCCTTGTTGGTGAGGATCGCGAGGAACACCCCCCAACCCGCGTCGAGGATGCTGCGGTTGAGCCCGGTCTTGGCGGCGGCACCGTTCGGGAGGAACGCGCCGTCGTTGTCGGGGTCGGGCTTGGGGGCGGGGGTGCGGGTCATGCCCGCCGTGTTCGGCCGCTCGTGGGCGATGATGTCGTGATCGCGCACGAGGGTGAGCGCGCTCTTGTGCGCGTGGTCCAGGCGCTGGCGGCGGGTCTTCGCATACAGCTTCGCCACGCGGCGGGCGGCGGCGCGGTGTGCCTTGGTGCGCCGTCTGGTGCGCTGGGGGAACGTCGCGAGGTGCCGCTGTGCTTCGGCGAGTTCGTCGGCCGCCGCTTCGAGGAAGCGGGGGTTGGTGATGTGTTCGCCGTCGGAGGTGGTCAGGAAGTGGGTGACGCCCATGTCGATGCCGACCACCGCGCCCGTGTCCGCCAGGGGCTCGGCCGGTACGTCGTCGCAGGACAGGACGACGTACCAGCGGTTGCCTTCGCGCTTGATGCTGATCGCCTTGACCCGGCCGCGCACGGGCCGGTGCTGGTGCACGCGGATGTGCCCGATGCCTTGGAGACGGACGCGGGTGGCGGGGTCGTGGGGCGTACTGTCCCAGCGGCAGCCGTCCCCGTCCTTCGGGAACACCACGGTGTCGAAGTGCCCGATACCCTTGAACCGCGGGTAGCCCGGCGTCTGTCCGGCCTTGACGCGGCGGAAGAACGCGGCGAACGCCTTGTCCAGGCGGCGCAGCGTGGCCTGCTGGGAGGAGAACGACCAGCGGCCCTGGCGTTCGGGGTCGAACGTGCGGATCTCCTTGAGCTGGACGGACTGGTCCCCGTAGCGCACGGTCGTCTTCGAGGTGTGCCGGTAGGCGTCCCGGCGCTCCTGCAACGCCCCGTTGTAGAGCGAGCAGTGATCCCGCAGCATCTCGCCCAGCGCGGCCGACTGACGGGACGTGGGACGCAGGAGGAACTTGTACGCGCGGATCACGAGCCGTCCCCCTTCTTCCCCGGGCGTTCCCACTGGGTGTTGATGTACTTCTCGACCGTCGCCGCCGATACCGCGCCGGCCGATGCCGCGAAGTACGACGACGACCACAAGGTGGGCATCCGCGACTTCAAGTGCGGGAACTCCTCACGCAGGACGTGGGAGGTGAAGCCCTTGAACTGGTTGGCCACGTACGAGGCCGACGATTTCGGGTCGTGCTTGACGAAGAGGTGGACGTGGTCGGGCATCACCTCAAGGGCGATGATCTCCCAGCCGCGTTCTTCCGCCTTCTGTCGGATCAGCTCGTCCAGGCGTTCCGCGACCCGGCCGCCGAGAACCGGACGGCGGTACTTCGGGCACCACACCACGTGGAGCCCGAGGTCGTACACGCCGCCGGAGAACCGGCGAACCTTCCTGGTCACAGTCACGCGATCACTATACACACGACACAGGTCTAGCGCGCCAGAGGGGTGGGCTCAGGCGAACAGTGCGGATCCGTGCACACAGCTGAGGTCAGAGCAGGGCCAGAAGCCACTCCCCGCCCCGCTAAAGCGGGGCGTCCCCTGGTTAGGTGCTGATGGATTGCCGCGGTTTCCTTCGCCGCGGTTAACCTGCCGGTCGAGCCGCCTGAGAATGCCGGAAGGGAACCCACCGTGCCCCGAGTCGCCCTCGTCACCTACGATCCCCGCCCGGAGCCCAGCCGCGACCGGGATCTGCCTGTGCTGACCGCCGCGCTGCGCGAGGCCGGGGCCGAGGCGGACGCCGTGTTCTGGGACGACGGGGACGTCGACTGGGCCGGGTACGACCTGGCCGTCATCCGGTCCACCTGGGACTACAGCTGGCGGGCGGCCGAGTTCACGGCGTGGGCGGAGCGGTGCGGCAAGGCGACACGGCTCGCCAATCCGGCCGAGGTCGTGCGCTGGAACACCGACAAGCGGTATCTCGGGGAGCTCGCGGAGGCGGGCGTGCCGGTGGTGCCGACCCGCTATCTCGCACCCGGCGACCCGCTCGACCTCCCCGACACGTACGAGTACGTCGTCAAGCCGACCTCCGGGGCGGGGGCGCGGTACGCGGCGCGCTACACGCCCGAGCAGCACGCGAGTGCCGTACGACATCTGGAGCGCATGCACGCCGAGGGGCTGACCGCGATGGTGCAGCCGTACATGCGGGGCATCGACGCGGGCGGTGAGCGGGCGCTGCAGTTCTTCGGGGGACAGTTGCTGCACGCCAGCCGCAAGCGGGCCGTCCTCGCTCCCGGCACGGCCTTCGACGCGGACAAGGTCGCCCACCCGGGCCTGGAACCCTGGACGCCGACACCGGCCGAACTCTCGGTCGCCCAGCGCGCGTTGGCCGCAGTACCGGATGCGCCGGAACTGCTGTACGCGCGCGTGGACCTCGTCGACGGGGAGGACGGGCAGCCACGGGTGATGGAACTGGAGCTGGTCGAGCCGAACCTCTTCCTGTTCCTGCATCCGGGATCGGTGCGGCGGGTGGTGGAGGCGGTGCTGGCGGCGGCGCGGGGGTAGCGCGGGCCGCCTCAAGTGGGACGGTGAGGGTGTCAGCCTTTGCACAGCAACGACAGTTGAGGAGTACGACGCGTGTCCACTCTCTTCCCGGCCCTGACCGGAGAATCGGCGGGGCGGGTCGCCCTGCGGTTCGGCGACCGTTCCCTGACGTACGCGGAACTCGCCGCGGCGACCGGGGCGCTGGCTGCCAGGCTCGTGTCCTACGACCGCGTGGCCGTCTGGGCGACACCGGAACTGGAGACCGCGGTGGCCGTGGTGGCGGCGCTGGAGGCCGGGGTCGCGGCGGTGCCGCTCAACCCGAAGTCCGGGGAGAAGGAGCTCGGGCACATCCTGAACGACAGCGCACCGGGACTGCTGCTCGCCGCACCGGGCGCCGAACTCCCTGCGGCTGTGGGCGACTTGGACCGCGTCGACATCGAGGTGCACGGCATCGGCGGCCCCGGCCCCGAACCCCGGGCACAGGACGACGACCCCGCCCTGGTCGTCTACACCTCCGGCACCACCGGTCCGCCGAAGGGCGCCGTGATCCCCCGCCGGGCCGTGGCCACCACCCTGGACGCCCTGGCCGACGCCTGGCAGTGGACGCCGGACGACGTCCTGGTGCACGGCCTCCCGCTGTTCCACGTGCACGGCCTGGTCCTCGGCATCCTCGGCCCGCTCCGCCGCGGCGGCTCGGTCCGTCACCTCGGCCGCTTCAGCACGGAGGGCGTGGCCCGGGAGCTGAACGACGGCGCGACCATGCTCTTCGGCGTGCCGACGATGTACCACCGGATCGCCGAAACCCTGGCGCGGGACCCGGAGTTGGTGAAGGCCCTGACGGGCGCCCGGCTGCTCGTCTCCGGCTCGGCCGCGCTCCCCGTGCACGACCACGAGCGCATCGCGGCCGCGACCGGCCGGCACGTCGTCGAGCGCTACGGCATGACGGAGACCCTCATGCTGTGCTCGTCCCGGTGGACACCCCCGGACCCCCGGCCCAGCGTGCGCGCGGACGGTGCACCGCGTGCCGGGACCGTGGGCGTGCCGCTGCCGGGTGTGGAGCTGCGGCTGGTGGAGGAGGACGGGGCGCCGATCACGTCGTACGACGGCGAGACCGTGGGCGAGATCCAGGTGCGCGGCGCGAACCTGTTCACCGAGTACCTCAACCGGCCGGACGCGACGGCGGCCGCGTTCACGGCGGACGGGTGGTTCCGCACGGGGGACATGGCGGTGCGTGATCCGGACGGCTACGTCCGTATCGTCGGCCGGAAGGCCACCGACCTGATCAAGAGCGGGGGTTACAAGATCGGGGCGGGTGAGATCGAGAACGCGCTGCTGGAGCACCCGGGGGTGCGGGAGGCGGCCGTGACCGGGGAGCCGGACCCGGACCTGGGTGAGCGGATCGTGGCGTGGATCGTCCCAGCGGACCCTCAATCACCCCCGTCCCTGGACGAGTTGGCGGATCATGTGGCAGGCCGCCTCGCCCCTCACAAGCGCCCGCGTGTCCTCCACCACCTCACCTCCCTCCCCCGCAACGACATGGGGAAGATCATGAAGCGGGCACTGCATGCCTGAGCGCCTGTCCGCACGCGAGATGGTCGCGCTGGTCGCCGACGACGTCTCCGAAATCCCGTACCCCGAACGCCAGTCGAAGCCGGACGGACCACTGACCTGGCAGGGCTACCGGGACTCAATCGCAGTGGTCCGGCCTTCAGGCCGGGGGTGAAGCGAATCCCGTGGTCGCGGCGCGGAGCGTCGCGGTGGCGTTCGGGCGGAGCCGGACCCTGCTTCGTGTCGGTGACGGATCGCTTGTATGTTCCCGGTGACGAGGCTCCGCCCCCGACAACGAAGCTCGCGACACCGGACCAGGACCGTGCTCACGGCAACCCTGCCCATGCTCCTCGTGGAGCTGCGGGACCCGCCCGTCTCCGGCTGACGTCCTGGTTCGCCGCACACCGGACCAGGACGTGGCGCCGTCCACGGCGCGGATCGCAGGCGGGCCACCAGGTGTCGCCGCCGAGTTCCGGGGGCGGTCCCTTCGCCGCGTCGGCCGAGCTGTCGCGGCACGTCGCCGCCCCGGTCGCCATACGCACGGCCGGTCCACCCGGATCTCCGAGCAACTCCTCGACCACCTCCTCAGGGAGGCCACCCGAACGCGCGCGGGGGACCGAAGCGGCACATCCCCTGGTCGTCGTCCGCGCCTTCTCGGGTGTCGGTCTCGACACCGCCCCGCGGGAGCGTGTCGGCGCGCTCGAAGTGCGGGCCGCGGCCGCGGCGACCGCCCAGCCGTGCGCCGTCACCCTCCTCCGCCCCCTGCACGGCTCCGCCCGCCGGTTCGCCGTGCTCACGGTCGCGGCACGGACCTCGGACGGCGACGATGAGATCGCGGTGGACTCCCCCTCGTAGACGCGCCCCTCTCCCTCATGAGTCCCCGTCAGAACATCTACGCCATCTCCATATCGGGCATGATAGACAAAACCCCCATTCAGCCGCACCCCGCCCGGCCCACTAATAAGGGCGCCCCTTCCCCACCCGCCGCACGATGCCACTAGGCCCGCCACCCGGCGCGCCCCACGGTCTGTGTTCTCGGGAGGACCCGCCATGACCGCCAGTCTGGAGCAGCTGCGCCGCTGCCACTTCGCCGTCGACCTCGGCGCGGCGAGGACGCGGGTGTACGTGAAGGGGGCCGGGCTCGTCGTCGACCAGCCGTCGGTCGCCGCCATGAACACCAAGACCGGCGCGCTGATCGCGGTCGGCGAGTTCGCCGAGAAGATGACGGGGCGGACGCCCGACTACATCCGTGTCGTACGGCCCGTCTCCGGCGGCACTGTCGTCGACATCGAGATGGCCCAGCGCATGCTGCGCCACCTGCTCGGCGACAAGGTCCGCCGCGCGCTGCGCCGCAAGCCCATCCTGCGCGCCGCCGCCTGCACCCCCCACGACGCCGACCCGCTCGCCCAGCGCGCCGCCATCGAGACCCTCGTCGGCCTCGGCGCCCGCCGCGTCGAGCTCGTCGACACCCTCATCGCCGCCGCGGTCGGCTGCGGGCTGCCCGTGGAACGCCCCGAAGCCACCATGATCATGGTGTGCGGGGCGGCCGCCACCCAGGTCGCCGTGCTCTCGCTCGGTTCGATCGTGACCGCCGAACGCATTCCGGTCGGCGGTGAGGCCGTGGACCACGCGATCGTCCAGCACCTGCGCCACGAGCACGAGCTGATGCTGCCCAGTCAGTCCGTACGACCGCTGCAGCTCGCCCTCTCCGGCAACGGCCTCACCTCGCAGGGCCCCGCCTCCACCGAGATCCACGGCCGGGACGTCGCCACCGGACTCGCCCGTTCCGTACAGGTCGACACCGCCGCCGTACGGGACGCCATCGAGACCCCGCTGACCGCCGTCCTGGACGGCATCGGCCGGGTGCTGCGCAACTGTCCGCCCGACCTGGTGGCCGACCTCGCCGACCGCGGCATCATGATGGTCGGCGGCTCCGCCCTGCTCCCCGGGTTCGACCAGATGCTGCGGCACGCCACCGGGATGCCGGTGCACATCGCCGAGCGGCCCGACGTCTGCGCCGTACAGGGACTCGGCTACATGCTGGAGGGCCGGATCCAGCCGCTGACGCTCGACCCGCTGGCCACCTGAGACGCC
Source organism: Streptomyces sp. NPDC019531 (assembly GCF_044903305.1). Lineage (NCBI taxonomy): Bacteria > Bacillati > Actinomycetota > Actinomycetes > Kitasatosporales > Streptomycetaceae > Streptomyces > Streptomyces sp. NPDC019531. The sequence continues at coordinate 33,171 of NZ_JBJDQL010000051.1, forward strand.
GTGGCGCATGCCCGAGGCTCCCCTTCCGCCCCTCGGTGGCGTACCCGTCACACATCTTCTTGATCACGTGCTGGGCGGCCTGCGCACCCAGCCCCCACCGCGCCTTGATCTCGCCGTACGCGTAGTACCCCCGGCTCCGCCGCAGGACGGCGCCCGGCCGCTCCGCGCCGCGACGCGCAAGGACGCGATTCCTCCCCGGTCCGAAGCCCTGGGGTTCCTCGCAAGACAAAATGCTGAAGTGTCGTCAGACAGTCTCCAGCACACTGCCCTCCGGACGGAACCGCTCCATCCTGCGCGGCGGCACGATGCTCGGCAGCAGCATCTCCCACATGAGCGTCGTCTCCTCGGTCAGATCGGCCCGCCCGCTGAGGACCTGGGAGCTGAGCTGCAGTCCCGTCCAGGAGCCGACGATCAGCCGCGCCACCCGGCCGGGGTCGAGGTCCGCCTTGACGTCCCCGCGCCGCTGCGCCTGGACCAGGCACTCCCGGAAGAGCTCGATCCAGCGGGTGTACGGCTCGCTGACGATGCCCGTCTTGGAGCTCTGGTCGATGACCAGACGGATGCCGGCCCGCACCCGGACGTCGGCCACCAGTCGCCGGGCCATGGAGTGCACGATGTCGATGACGGTCTGCACCCCGGGCTTCCCAGCCTCCGTGACCGGCTCCAGGGCGGAGAACTGCTCGTCGATGAGGGCCTGCGCGAGCTCCTCCTTCGAGCCGAAGTGGAAGTAGAGCGCGCCCTTCGTCACCCCGGCCTCCTTGACGATGTCGCCCAGACTCGTGCCGTGATACCCCTCGGCGTCGAAGGCGCGGGCGGCCCCGTCGAGGATGGCCGACCGGGTGACCTCCGCGCGTTCCTGCCTGACCATGCGTCCAACCCCTGCCTGTGTGCACGACGAGCTCTCTGGATCAGTCTGCCTTCCCTCTCAACAAAAAAACCAACCGACTGGTACTTTTCTCGGCGGATCAGGGAAACATCCGGTGCGGCGAGGGGGAGTTGGAGTTCACATGGCGGACAGGATCCGGGTGGGGGTCATCGGCGCGCACGCCGAGCGGGGATGGGGTCTCCACATCCATCTCCCGGCACTCAGGGCGCTAAACGATTTTGAGGTCACGGCAGTCGCCGGTACGACCGTGGCGTCGGCGCGGGCCGCCGCCGAAGTGTGGGGCGCGAGGAGGTGGTACGACGACGCCCGGGCGCTGATGGCCGACCCGGACGTCGATCTCGTCACGGTCGCCGTCCAACTCCCCTCCCGGGACGGGCTGGTGGAGGCGGCGATCGCCGCGGGCCGGCATGTGTACAGCGAGTGGCCGCTGGCACCGGACGCGGCGACCGCCGAGCGCTTCGAGTCGGCGGCACGAGCGGCGGGCGTACGGCACGCGGTGGGGCTGCAGAGCCGGCACCACCCCGAAGTACGGCTGCTGCGGGACCTGTTGGCCCAGGGGCTGGTCGGCGAGGTGCTGTCGGCTTCCCTGCTGTACTCGCTGTCCACGCCCGATGTGTGGTCGACGCGGTACGCGGCGCTGTTCGACGAGACGAAGGGCGTCAACCATCTCGCCGTGGTGGGCGGGCACTCCCTGGACCTGTTCCAGTACGCCGTCGGGGACTTCGCGGAGGTGTCGGCGACCCTGGCGACCCGGATCGACCGGATCACCATGGCGGAGACCGGCGAGAAGGTCGAGGTGACCTCGCCGGACCAGATCGTGCTGGGCGGTCTGCTGGAGTCGGGTGCGGCGGCCTCGGCGCATTTCATGACGGGCGGTCCGCGCGGTGACGGCTTCCGGATCGAGGTGCACGGGCGGACGGGGCGGCTCGTCCTGGTGTCGTCCGACGACTCGCTGGTGGGCCCGCGGTTCACGCTGACCCACGAGACGGCGAACGGCTCCCCCGCGCGGGAGGTCCCCGTCCCCGACGTGTACCGGCCGCTGCTGGGCGACCCGTCGCCGGTCAGCAATGTCGCCCAGGTGTACACGGACCTGGCCCGGGCGATCCGTACGGGCGGCGACTTCGGCCCGGACTTCGCCGCCGCCGTCCGTACACACCGGCTGCTGGACGCCGTCAAGTTCTCGGCGCGCAGCGGCAGTCGGGTGCGGCTGGGCTGAGCGCACGCTCCGCGAGGGGACCTGTCAACGGGCGAACCAGCAGCGGACGGTGGTGCCTTCGGGCCCGGTGCGCACACGGACGAGGTCGGCGACCAGGTTGACGATGAGCAGGCCCCGGCCGCCCTGCTGAGCCCTCGCGGGCGGCCGGCGCCCTGCCAGCAGGTCGGTGAGGCGCCCCTGGTCACGCACCTCGCACACCACGTACCCGTCCTCGGCCCACACCCGGAGCACCCCCGAACCGCCGCCGTGCAGCACGCTGTTGGTGGTCAGTTCGGCGGTGGCCAGAGCCAGGTCGTCGAGCCGGGGCCTGAGGAGCCCGAGCCGTGCGCCCGTGTCGGTGGCGAGGTGCCGGACCTGGCCGAGCAGGTCGGCGACGAATGTGTGGGCCGGTACGTCGGGTGCCGGTGGCAGCGGTTCGTTGTAGCGGGCGTGCACGGCCTCGAAGTCGTACTGTCCGCTCGCCCGCTCCCGCCCGGAATCCGCGTCGATGACCACGGGGTGGGTGGCGTAGGCGTCGGCGACGACCTGCGGATCGAGGCGGCGGGTGTCGTACGGGCACAGGATGGTGGCGCTACGGCCCTCGAACGCCGCGTTGATCAGCGCCTCGTGCTGGACGCAGGCGGGGTACTCGGTGGCCGAGCGCCCGGCCCAGATCGGCTCGCCGACGATCCGCACCGGGGTGCCGGGCGGCTGGGCGTCGGCGAAGGCGCGCAGCACACCGGGGATGATCCGGCCCGGGTTGCGCCCGGCCTCGCGCATGTCGAGGAAGCGTACGGCGGCGTCGGCGCCGATCTCCGCCTTCAGCAGCCGGAGGTTCTCGGTGGGCACGGCGACGGCCACCGGTTCCCCGGCGGCGAGCGCCTTCCGTACGAACGGCACCACGCCGGCGAGGTACTCCCGCTCGTCGCGGTAGAACAACGCGGGATGCACGAACGGACCCGCGGATTCGGCTTCGGCGGTCATGACGGCGTCACCGCGCTCCCGCTCGCCGGAAGGCGGCGCCGTGGCGCCTCGTGCCGGATGTCCACACCGACTCCCCACTGCTGACCGGACTCTCTCTCCTCCGATACGTCTCCCCTCCCGAAACGTCTCCCCGCCGATACCTGGACGAGACCGCGTTTACCCCCGGGGGGCGCCAGTCATTCCCCGAAGGGCCGGGTGTAGTCCTCGCCGTGCCGGGCAGGCGCATCCAAGCACCGCCGGACCACGCACGGCCACACCCATGGCCCGGGCCGGAGACCGGCGGCGATCGGTGACTCAACGTCGTGACGACTGTGGGGAGCAGCGAGGCGAACATGAGCTCAGCGGCACACACATCGCTCACAGGGCGACTGAACACCCTGACCATCGACGACCGCGTGGAGGGGGACCGAGCCGTGCTCGTCCCACGCGGAGAACTGGTGCACGGCTGCGCGGACACCCTGACCGGCACCCTGAACGGGCTTCCGGACGACACCGGCCGGGTCGACCTCGACATGGCCGGCGTGTTGTTCATGGACACGGCGGGACTGCAGTTCCTGGAAGTCCTCGACAGTTACGGCCGCCACCGCCGCGTGCCGGTGACGGCGACCGGCTGGAACGGCCAGCCGCGCCGCGTCCTGGAGATGGCAGGGCTGGATCCCGAGGACCCGCTGCACGGCCCCGGGACGCGCCAGAAGACCGTGCCGTCCGTGGTCGTCCTGGAGCCCACGCAGCGACTGGACCTGCTGCGCACGGAGGTCGAGCAGCTGCGCCGGGCGATCGTCACCCGCCCGGTCATCGACCAGGCACGGGGGGTTCTGATGGCCACCCACGCCTGCTCCTCGGACGAGGCGTGGAACGTTCTGCGGGAGGCCTCCCAGCTCTCCAACACCAAGCTGCGCAAGGTCGCCGCGGTGGTCACGGCCGGCGCCGGGGGCGGCAGCCCGCTGCCGCCTCCCGAGCTGCGCGAGGCGCTGCGGACGGCGATCGACCGGTGTCTGAACTGATCCGGACGTCAGACGCCGGCCGGGCCGGCATCAGTACGGCAGCAATCGCCCCGACGGCGTCCTGCGGTCGATCTCCGACTGCCGGGTGTCACGGGAGGACGAGGGCCGACGGCTGACACGAACACGGATCTGGCGGTTCATGGCGCCCTCCTAGGGCCTGGTTTCTGTTCCCCGACACGGACCAGCCTCGCCGTCGAGACGCGCCCGCACATCGTGCCCACGGAGGCACCTGCCCTGCCTCCCCGGGACGATTGCCCACCCTCGCGCTACTCCCGGGGGAGGAGAACTACCCCCGGGAACGCCCGATCAAGCCTGCTCCGGAGGAACACCCGGCCGCGCGCGAGGCGCACACCGGAGCACCCGACGGCCGCGTACGTCGGGCAGAAGTCACCGAACCCGGATCCGCGCAGGCGGTGCCGGACGCCGTGGACCACTGGTTCGGCACCGCCTGTTCATGCTCCTCGGCGTCCCGTTCCGGCCGCTCGCCAAGCCGGCCCGCACGGCCCGCGCCTGACGAGTGGCCGGCGTCACGAGAGAGGTCCCAGGATCTCCTGGGAGTCGATGAGCCCTTGGTCGCTGGGTGCCGCACCGTCGCCGAAGACCCGTGCGGACTGCCGGGCCCGGAGGCCGAGATGGGCTTCGGCGGGCTTGGCGTAACCGTGCCGGGCGCGGGCCTGCGCCGGGGTCAGCACCTCCTCGCTGCGGGGCGGGATGCCGAGCCTGACCGGCGCGAGCACCTCGACCGTGGAGGGCGAGAGCCTTTCCAGCAGGCGCAGTTCGACCCTGGGATCGAGGTGGGCGGGGGCGAAGGCCGCGTTCATGACGGGGACGATGAGCGCGTCGAGCAGACGGGACTGACGGATCCCGGCCGTCTCGCGCATCCAGCGCCGCAAGGGGGCGATCGTGGCGCTCCGCCGGGCCCGCGCCACCGCGAGGCTCACCGGCTTCGCCCAGCATCCGGAACGCCTTGCTCAGGCTATCGAAAGTCGATAGATTCCCATCGCAAGTCGATGGGAGGATGGATTCGTGGGAAAGCTGACCGTGCGTGCGCTGCGCGCCGTGCTCGGGGTGGTGCTCATCGGCACCGTGTTGGTCCAGGCATTGATGGTGTGGACGTTGGTCACCGGCAACGACCCGGAGGACGGGTCGCTCCCGCTGACCACGCTGCGCGTGATCACGATCCTGGGCATGGTGTCGGTCCAGGTCGCGGTGGTGTGCGTAGGGCGGCTGGTGACGATGGTGCGCCGCGGAACCGTGTTCTCCCACGCCGCCTTCCGGTACGTGGACGGAGTGATCGGCGCGATCGTGGCGGCCGCCCTGCTGTGGTTCGCGGTCACGGCCGTCAACGCGCCGGGCCAGCGGGACGACCCGGGTGTCACCGTCATCATGGGCGGGATCGGCCTGGGCATCCTGGGGATCGCGCTCATCGTGCTCGTCCTGCGGATGCTGCTGGCCCAGGCCGTGGCGCGGGACGTCGAGGCGTCGCGGATGCGGGCCGAGCTGGACGAGGTGATCTGATGCCGATCGCCGTCGACATCGACGTGATGCTGGCCAAACGGAAGATGTCCGTGGGCGAACTCGCGGACCGCGTGGGCATCACGCCCGCCAACCTGGCCGTGCTCAAGAACGGCCGCGCCAAGGCGGTACGCTTCGCGACCCTCGCCGCGCTCTGCGAGGTACTCGAATGCCAGCCGGGCGACCTGCTGCGCTGGGAGGCGGGGGACGCTGCGGTCGCAGAGGGCACGGCGGGCGCAGAGGGCGCAGAGGACGCGGCGGTCGCAGAGGGCACGGCGGGCACGGCGGGCGCAGAGGGCGCCAACTCCTCGGCGGCTTCGCCCCGGTGAGACGGACCGGCGGCCGAGCGGAGCGCACGCCTCCGTGTGCATTACCGACCGCGATCAACGGACATAGAGTCTTGCCGCATGGAGAAAGTGCGCCACCATCTGGATGGGACGGACCGTCGGATCGCCGCCGCGATGCTGGCCGCCCCGCGTGCCTCATGGCGCACGGTCGGCCGCGTCCTGGGGATTTCGGAGCGCACCGTCGTACGTCGGGCGGCGCCGTTGTTCCACGACGGGACGCTGCGGGCCACGGCCGTGCGCAACCCCGTGTACTTCCCCGATCTGATCCCGCTGGCCCTGCGCATCCGCTGCAAGCCCAACCGGATCAGCGCCATCGCCGCGACGCTCGCCCGCCGCCCCGACACCGTCTGGGTGGACGTCCTCGGCGGCGGCGACGAGATCTGCACCATCCTGTTCCTGGACGGGCCGGACGCCCGCAACAACCTGCTGCTGCGCGACCTCCCCGCCACTCCGGCGGTCCAGTCGTGGACCTCTCACGTCCTTCTACGGGTCTTCCCGGCCGCCTTCGACTGGAGCGGTGGCCTGCTCTCGGAGACCGAACTGGCCGCCCTCCGCCCGGACACGCCCGCCGAGCCCGCGCGCCCCACCCTCCTGCCCCTCGACCACCAGCTGATCGCCGCGCTGGTCGAGGACGGCCGCGCCTCCTACACCGACCTCGCCCGCCGTGCCGACACCACTCCCCTGACCGCACGTCGTCGGCTGGAGGCGCTGCTGGACGGCCAGGCCCTCAGGCTCGCGACCGAGGTCGACCTGGCCCGGCTGGGCATCCGTACCGAGGCACTCCTGTGGATCACCGTCACCCCGGGTGGCCTGGAGGAGACGGGACGGCAGCTCAGCCGCCACCCGCAGGTCCGCTTCGCCTCCGCCACCACCGGCTCGGCCAACCTCCTGGTGGCCGTCGCCGCCGCCGACCTCAACGCCCTCTACCACTTCATGAGCGACACCCTCGGTGCCCTGGAACACATCTCCACCATCGAGGTCACGCCCATCCTGTCCGGGGTCAAGCGGACCGGCCTGATCCGCCCCGGCAGCCTGTGAGCCGACCCCCTGGGCGAGGGGCCCAGGCGGACTTCCCATTACCTGCGGCCCATCAGCGTCCCGGCTTCGGCGTCCGCCCGCTCGCACAGCCACCTTCGGCGGCTTGTCCGGCAGCGACCCGTGAGCACCCACCCCGGCTGGGGGCCGGCGAGGGCAGCCGCCGGAGCGGGCTTCAGGCCAGGCCGTTGACCAGCCCCGCGAACAGGGAGGGCAGGCGTACTGCGGTGGGGACGACCAGGTGGGTGAGTCGGGGGTGGGCGCGGAGGCGTACCAGGGTGTCGGTGAGCAGACGGTGGCGGCGGGAGGCCCGGCGCCAGGCGTGTTCGTAGTCCAGGGGTCGGTCACCTCGGATGCAGCGGACGAGCTGGGCGGCACCGGCCAGGGCGAGCGAGATGCCTTCGCCGGTGAGCGCGTCGATGTATCCGGCGGCATCGCCCACCAGCAGAACTCGGCCGGCCACCCGGCCGCGGACCCGTTGCCGCAGTGGTCCCGCACCGCGGACGGCTGAGGAGGCGTGCGCGGGCAGGCGGGCGGCCAGGGACGGAAAGCCGGCGAGTTGCACGTCGAACGGTGCCCGCTCGCCGGTCAGGATGACCACGCCGAGCAACTCGGGACCCAGCGGGGTGACGTAGGCCTCGGCTCGCGCGGACCAGTGGACCTCGACGTGGTCGGTCCAGGGCGCGATGGCGAAGTGTCTGCGCAGCCCGTAACGGGACGGGCGCGGGTCGGGCAGGTCCAGGCCGAGGTGTCGGCGGACGGGCGAATGCAGGCCGTCGGCGGCAGCGAGATATCGGGCTGTGAACCCGGCTGCGGTGACGCTGCCGGTGTCCTGACGGACCGTCACCGGATCGACCTTGACCGGATGTACCGGGACGCCCAGCTCCGCCACCCGCCGGGCGAGCGCCGCGTGCAGGTCCGTACGCCGCACGCCCAGGCCGGGGCCGTGACGGAAGCCCGCCTCGGCGTATTGCCGGGCGTCATCCTCGGCGTCGAGGTAGCGGATGCCGCGCAGGGGGTGCCCGGGCGGGGCGATGCCCAGTTCGGCGAGGGCCCGCACCGCGCCCGGCATCAGCCCTTCGCCGCAGGCCTTGTCGACCGGCGTCGGGCGGGGCTCTGCCACGGCCACGTCGAGTCCGGCGCGGGCGGCGTGGATCGCGGTGGCGAGTCCGGCCGGCCCACCGCCGACGATCAGCAGGTCGAGCATGGCGGAGTCGCGGGGGCCGGGGGCAGGGCGGACCGGGTCAGTGCCGCGTTCTCGCAGCGGAGCCGGACGGTCAGTAGGGGCAGGTTGAGCAGAGTGAAGCCGGTCGCGGTCAGCCATGCCCCGTGGACCAGCGGCAGGGCGAGTCCCTCCACGATCACGGCGAGGTAGTTGGGGTGGCGCAGCAGCCGGTAGGGACCGGCGCTGACCAGCGGCAGGCCGGGCACGACGATGACGCGGGTGTTCCAGCGCGGTCCGAGGGTGCTGATGCACCACCAGCGCAGCGCCTGCGCCCCGAGCGTCAGGGCCAGCATCGGCCAGCCGAGCAGCGGCTGGAAGGGTCGCGGGGAGAGCCAGGTCTCGGCGAGGCAGCCGGCCAGCAGTCCGGTGTGCAGGGCCACCATCACCGGATAGTGGCCGTCCCCGTACGCCACGCCGCCGTGCGCGCGGCTCCAGGAGGCGTTGCGGCGCGCGACGACGAGCTCGGCGAGCCGCTCGGCGGCCACCAGCAGGATCAGCACGGTGTAGCCGGTCATCCGTCACCTACCAGCGCAGGAGTACGAGTTCGGAACTGAAGCCCGGCCCGAGCGCCAGCAGCAGGCCGGGGGTGCCGGCCGGGGGCGGGCGCAGGGCCAGGGTGTCGCGCAGGATGTGCAGCACGGAGGCGGAGGAGAGGTTGCCGACCTCGGCGAGGGAGCGCCAGGTCAGTTCCAGCGAGTCGGGTCCGAGGCCGAGTGTCTCCTGCAGCGCCTCCAGTACCTTGGGGCCGCCGGGGTGACAGACCCAGCCGGTGATGTCGTCCGGCTTCAGGTCGTGTGCGGCCAGGAAGGAGCGCACCTCCTCGCCCAGGTGGAGCCGGACCAGTTCCGGCAGTTCGGCGCGGAGCACGATCGTGAAACCCCTGTCGCCGATGTCCCAGCCGAGGGCGTCCTCGGTGCCCGGGTACAGGCGGCTGCGGGTGGCCACCACCTGAGGTCCGGCGTACTCCTGGAGGCGGGGATGGCCCCGGCCGACGGCGACCAGCGCGGCGGCACCGTCTCCGAAGAGCGCACCGGCCACCGTGTTCTGCGCGGAGGTGTCACCGCGCTGCAGGGTGAGGGAGCACAGCTCGACCGAAAGCAGCACCGCGACCTGGTCCGGGTGGCCCTGCAGATAGTCGTGGACCCTGGCCAGCCCAGCGGCGCCGGCGGCGCAGCCCAGGCCGAAGACCGGCACGCGCTTCACGTCCGGCCGCAGCCCCAGGCGTCCGGCCAGCCGGGCCTCCAGTGACGGGGCCGCGATCCCGGTGACCGAGGTGGCGAAGACGAAATCCACCTCGTGCGGGACGAGCCCGGCCTGGTCAAGGGCGGCTCGCAGTGCGTCCTCGCCGAGCCGCAGACCCTCCTCGATGAACAGGTCGTTGGCCTGGCCGAAGCCGTCCAGCAGGGCGTACCGCTCCAGCGGCAGGGCGAGGTGACGGGTGCGGACACAGGCTGTGGCATGCAGCCGGTCCAGCACACCACGGTCCCGCTCCGCGGGACCGGCTCCGGAAAGGCGCATCAGGGCGAGCGCATCGGTGATCTCGCGCTGGGGGTAGCGGTGAGCCGGCAGCACTCCGTGGACAGCGGCGATACGCGTCATTCGGCAAGAATAGTGATGATCTATAAAAATCCTTATAAGACACACATCAACGGCATTTCGTAGGTGTGGCAGCTGTGGGAGCAAACCGACCGCGCCTAGCATTCGGGGCGTGCACAGCGTCGAGACGTCGCCGATCCCGGCCACCGCGGGGCCTCGTCGCCGCGGAACCGCACGCGCGATCGGCCTCCTGAAGGCTGCCCACCCCGCGCCCTCGGCGGCCGTGACCGCGGTGGTCACCGCGCTGGCCGCCGCATCCGGGCGGGGCGGCGCGGGTACGGTGCTGATCGCGGCGGCGGTGCTCACCGGTCAGCTGTCGGTGGGCTGGAGCAACGACCTGATCGACGTCGACAGGGACGTGGCCGCCACGCGGCACGACAAGCCCCTGGCGACCGGAGCGGCCTCGGTGCGGGCGGTGACGATCGCGGCGGGCTGCGCCTTCATGGCCTGTGTGCCGCTCTCCCTCGCGAACGGGTGGCAGGCGGGCGGCGCCCACCTGATCGGCGTGGCCGCGGCCTGGGGCTACAACCTCGGCGTCAAGTGCACCGTCTGGTCGTGGCTGCCGTATGCGGTCGCCTTCGGGCTGCTGCCGGCGTTCGTCACCCTCTCCCTGCCGGGCGGCCCATGGCCGCACTGGTGGGCGCCGGTTGGCGCCGCGCTGCTGGGGGTGGGCGCCCACGCCGCGAACGTCCTGCCGGACATCGACGACGACCTCGCGGTGAACATCCGCGGCCTGCCCCAACGCTGCGGCCTCCGCGGCGCGCGGACGCTGGCGGCGTCGGCGCTCGCCGCGGGCTCGGCCGTGCTGGTCCTGGGCCCGGCGGGTCCCGTCGGCATTCCCGGACGAGCCGGGCTCGCCGCGACCTGCGCGCTCTCGCTCACCGTCGCCCTGTGGCCGACCGGGCGGAGCCGGGCCCCCTTCCTCGCCTGTCTGGGTCTGGCCGCCTCCGACGTCGCCCTTCTGCTCCTCCGCGGCGCGCGCCTCGCGTGAGGGGACATCGCCTCGATCGTGCGTCGATGAGAAGGACCCCACCAGTCGGGTGACCTACAACGGCCACCTCCTTCACCGCTTCTCCCAGGACGCCAAGCCCGGTGACACCACGGGCCAGGGCAGCACGGCCTTCGGAGGCGCCTGGGACGTGGTCGGCCCGAGCGGCACCGCGACCACCAGCCCCGCGCCCAGCCCCTCCTCAAGCGGGTCAACTCCTCTGCCCGCGAGGGGTCCGTCCACCGTTGATGACAAGGTCACTTCGCGCGCAGGTCGACCAGGAAGACCCGTACCTTCCAGTCGTTGGCGCTGGTCCACCCGCCCTTGCGGCCTACGTGAAGGCGCTCGGCGGCTGACTGGAGATCGTCGCCGACTTCGGTGATGAGACGTACCTTCTCGGCTCCCCGCGTCGTAGGGGGCATCCCTTTGGCATGAAGAACGCGCGCGGAGTGGCGCGTGGGTCGAGTTCTCGACGACCAGTGCCTGAACGGGCGCCTGTCACACTCCGGGCAGCAGTGCGCATTCCTGCGCGTCGTGCGCGTCAGGTCACGCGGTGGTGCCCGGCCAGATCGCCGAGGCGTCGTCGCGGTGCGGGCTCGGCAGCCGGACGGGGCGCACCGGCACGGGGCGGACGCCGCCGTCGGCGGTTGCGGTCCAGCTCACGGATCGACCTGAGTAGCACATGGCCATCAGGGCGAACACGCCGTCCGCGTAGACCTCGACGTACTCGCCGACAGTCAGGATGCGCAGCCGTCGGGCGGGCTGTGCGAGCACCGTCTCCTGGAGCGGGGATCCACCGGGTCCGGCCACCCATACGCGCTGCTCGTCGCAGTGGACCGCGAGCGCCGGTCGGTCGTCGTCCGTGCGCAGGACGACCTCGGTCCGGCCGGTGATGTCGATGTCCCCGGCCGCGTGTGGGACCGGGCGATCCGTGGGCTCACCCAGCCAGGCGTCCAGGCCGCTCCACCATTCCAGCCGGGCCACGGCGCCGGCGGCACCACCAGGTGCGACCGTCAGCAGTTTGGGCTGGGCCAGCATGCCGCGGCAGAGGTCGCCTGAGTCCCGCAGACCGACCCGGCGGGGGGCGGTGTGCAGGACGACCCTGGCACCGTCGGGCGCCGTGATCACCCGGGGAGCGTAGGCGCCCGGCGGACCGACTGGGCCCAGATGCTCCCACGGTCCCTGAAGCCGTGGCGCCGACCAGGCGTCGAACCGGTTGGCGTAGCCCAGACTCCCGAGCAGCAGCCAGCCGTCCGCCGTCCGCTCCAGCACCGGGCACTCCAACTGGTCGATGTCGCCGGGCGAGAGCAGCGGCGGGTGCACCTGCCAGTGCGTCAGGTCGGGAGAGGTGGCGAAGCCGACGCACCCGCTGACCTCCAGGGGCAGGGACGCGTCACTGGCGCAGAGGACCATGGCCCAGCCCGTTCCGGCGTCGTCGCGGACCACGAACGGATCGCGCCAGCCCATGGCTTCGCCCGTCCGGTACCAGCGAGGGTCGGCCCGTACCACCGGACCAGTGCCGTGGCGCCGCCAGGCGGTCCCGTCCCTGCGGTCGGAGAACGCCAGTCCCACGGACTGCAGCGGCCAGCCTTTGGACGTCAGCCCTTCGACGCCCGTGTAGAACATCGCCAGCCCGTCCCGGTGCGGAAACGGATGCATCGTCCACACGGCCTGCTGGTCGAACCGGCCGGGCAGTCCGACGCCGAAGGCGGTGCCCTGCGGCTCCCAGGCCACCAGATCGGTGGAGGTGGCCCGGCCGTACGAGGTTTCCATGTGCAGGTGGTCGAAGCGATCCGTCCAGGGGCCCTGCAGATGGAGCACCGTGTAGACGTCCCCGTCGGACATGACGGCGAAGTCGTTCACGCAGAGGCCGGGCGGGGCGTAGCGCATGCGTGGTTCCCATCGCTGTGGTGCTGACCCGCGCGCCGACGCGCGCATCAGCCTCTACTGCCGAAGACTCACCTACATCTAGCATGATATTTACGGATAAAACCTCGGGAGGCTCATCGTGATCGGTCGTAGTAGGTGGCGGGTCGCCTGCTTGGGTGTGGCGTTGGTTCTTCCTGTGACGGCTCTCAGCGCGTGCGGCGGAGACGGAGGCGACTCGACGGGCAGCGAAGGCGGCAGCGGCAAGGGTGACATCACCATCTGGGCGCACCAGGGCCAGGAGGGTGAGAACCGGGTTCTCCAGGACGTTGTCAGATCCTTCAACAGCTCGCAGAGCGAGGTCAGGGCGAGCTTGAAGCTCATTCCTGCCAACGACTACACCAAGACCGTCACGGCCACCGAGGCGTCGCAACTGCCGGACGTCCTGGAGTTCGACGGTCCGACCATGGCGAACTTCGTCTACAACGAGAAACTCACCCCCATCTCCTCGTACGTCTCGTCCAAGACGGTCGACAACGCCACCGACGCGATCAAGGACCAGGGCACGGCGGACGGGAAGCTCTACGGGCTCGGCATGTACGACTCCGCCCTTGGGCTGTACGGCGACAAGAAACTGCTGGACGCGGCCGGCGTGGACTACCCGAAGGGTCTGTCCGACGCGTGGACCGCCGACGAGTTCGCCGATGTGCTGAAGAAGCTCGCCGCCGAGGATTCCGACGGCAAGGTCCTGGACATCCAGGAAGCCGACGGCCTCGGCACCGAATGGGGGACGTACGGCTTCTCACCCATCCTCTGGTCGGCCGGAGGCAAGCTCATCCAGGACAACAAGGCCACCGGCGTGATGGACACACCCGAAGCGGCCGCGGCGTTCCAGAAGTTCCAGTCCTGGAAGGCGTACGTCGACCCGAACACCGACGGCAACGCGATGACGGGCAGGCGGGTCGCGCTGAGCTGGGTCGGCCACTGGCTCTACCCGGCGTACAGCAAGGCTCTGGGCTCCGATCTCGTCATCATGCCGCTGCCGGACTTCGGTAACGGGCCCAAGACCGGACAGGGCTCGTGGGCCTGGGGTCTCGGCGCCGAAACCCAGAAAGGCAAGGCAGCCGGAAAATTCCTGGACTACCTGCTGAACGACGCGAACGTCTCCGCGATGACCAAGGTCAACGGCGCGCCGCCGGGAACCGACTCCGTGCTCGCCACGAGCCCGCTGTACAAGTCCGGTGGTCCGCTGCAGCTGTTTGCCGAGCAGCTCGACAAGCCGTGCGGCGACTCGGACATCACCAAGTCCTGTGTGGCCGTCACCCGGCCGGTCACCGCCGGCTACCCGGTGATCACCAGCGAGTTCAGCTCGGCGGTGAACTCCATCTACGGAGGCGCGGACCCGAAGTCCGCATTGTCCAAGGCGGCCCGTGCGATCGATCGGGACTACGCCGACAACGACGACTACAAGCTGAACTGAGCGGGTGAGGGCGGCCCGTGGCAGCGCACCGGGGCACCCGGGCGGCCGGGACCGGGTGCCCGGCCTGCTGATGTCGGCACCCACCCTCTTCGGGCTGGTCGCCTTCGTCGGCGTGCCCTTCGGATACGCGGTGGTGCTGTCCTTCTACAACGTGCGGCTCGGTTCCCCGCGGCCGCCGGAGTTCTTCGGAGTGGAGCAGTACCGGCGGCTGTTCACGGACCCCGACCTGTCGGAGCCGTTTCTGCGGGCGCTGCTGAACAATCTCATCTTCGCCGCAACCGCCGTCCCGCTGCAGACCGGCCTGGCCCTTGCGCTGGCCGTGCTGCTCAATCGCAGATTGAGGGGAATCGGTGTGTTCCGGTCCCTCTTCTTCGTCCCGGTGGTCTTCCCGATGGCGCTGGTCGCCGTCATCTGGCGGCTGATCCTCTCCCGCAGCGACCGGGGCATGCTCAACACGTTTCTGTCGTACGTCACCTTCGGCCACTGGACCGCGTACGACTGGCTGGGCTCTGCCACCACCGCGATGGCGTCCGTGGTGGTGCTGTCGGTGTGGCAGGGCGTGGGCTTCCAGATGGTCATCCTGCTGGCGGGACTGCAGCAGATCCCGGAGGAGCTGTACGAGGCGGCGAAGCTCGACCGGGCCGGCCGCTGGCAGCAGTTCCGCCATGTGACGCTACCGGGGATTCGGGGCACTCTGGTCTTCGTCGCGCTGGTGACGTCGGTGCTGGCGTTCCGTGTCTTCGACCAGATCTACATTCTGATCCGGGGCGGCGGGGGGCTCGACGAGAACACCACCCGAACCGTCATGTACGAGGCCGTCACCACCGCTTTCGATCAGGGCAACATCGGGATGGCCTCGGCGATCACGGTGGTCTTCTTCGTTGTCGTCGTCGCCCTGACGCTCCTGCAACGCTACGTCGTGCGCGCCGCGAGCGAGGCGGAGTGAGCCGCCGGGGGCGGTACGGGCGGCCGCGCCGCGTCGGTCACTACCTCGCGCTGAGCGTTCTCGCCCTCCTCTTCGTCCTGCCCGTGCTGTACCTGGTCATCGGGAGTTTCAAGCCCTCGGACGAGGTGCTGAGCGGCTTCTCCGGCTTTGTGCCGAACCACTTGACGCTGCGCAACTACCAGAGGGTGTTCGCGAGCCTGTCCTCCGAGAGCACCGGCTACTTCTGGCAGTTCATGGCCGTGTCGCTCACCGTGGCGACCGCGGTGGTCGCGGGTGGGCTGCTGATCAACTCGATGGCCGGGTACGCGCTGTCCCGGCTGCGCTGGCGAGGACGCGACGCCGTGTTCACCATCGTGCTGGTGCTGATGCTGGTGCCGTTCGAGTCGGTGGCGGTGCCGCTGTTCTACCTGTTCAACGGCGAGCGGAACACGTTGCACATCCTGGCCCTGCCGTTCATCGCCAACGCGTTCTCGGTCTACCAGTTCCACGCCTTCTTCAGCGGCATCCCGCGCAGTGTCGAGGAAGCGGCCCGGATCGACGGCGCGGGGCCGTGGCGCACTCTCTTCTCGATCGTCATCCCGATGTCCAGGCCCGTCTTCGCCTCCGTCGCCGTCCTGACCTTCCTCACCCAGTGGGGAGCCTTCCTCTGGCCGGTGCTCATGATCTCCGACCCCTCTTTGCGGCCGCTGCCGCTGGAGATGAGCGTCTTCCAGAGCCAGGAACCGCCGGACTGGGGCCAGATCCTGGCCTTCGGAGTCCTGCTCGTCGCTCCGGTGCTGGTGATGTTCGCGGTCTTCCAGCGCTGGTTCGTGCAGGGCGTGGCGAGTTCGGCCGTGCGAGGGTGAGCGAACGCAGGTGCCGCGCGCGGGAGGCGGTCAGGCCTCGGGGAGGGTCTGCTCGGCCCAGATGATCTTGCCCGTGGGTGTCTGGCGGGTGCCCCAGCGATCCGCGAGCTGAGCGACGAGAAGCAGACCACGACCGCCTTCGTCGAACGTGCGGGCCCGGCGCAGATGCGGTGCGGCGTTGCTGCCGTCGGCGACCTCGCAGATCAGGGACCGATCCTGGATCAGCCGCAGCCGGATGGGGGCCTGAGCGTGCCGGATGGCGTTGGTGACCAGCTCGCTGACGACCAGTTCGGTGGTGAACGTGAGTTCCTCCAGCCCCCAGAGGCCCAGCTGGTCGGACGTCCTTTTCCGGGCCGTGGCCACGACGGAGGGATCCGGGGCCAGGTCCCAGGTGACGACATGGGCCGCGTCCAGGGCATGAGTGCGGGCTATCAGCAGCGCCACGTCGTCGGCGGGCTGCTCCGACAGAAGCGCCTGGAGCACGGAGTCGCAGGTACTTTCCAACGAGTGCCCGGGACGGCGGGACAGGACACGGCACAGCTCGTCGAGGTTCCCGGCCCGTGCCTCGATCAGGCCGTCGGTGTAGAGGGCGAGCAGGCTGCCTTCGGGCACGTCCAGCTCCGTGGCCTCGAAGGGCAGGCCGCCGACGCCGAGCCTGGCGCCGGCCGGGATGTTGAGCAGCTCGACCGTGCCGTCGGTCCTGACGAGTGCGGGCACCGGGCCACCGGCACGGGCGATGGTGCAGTGACGGCCGATCGGTTCGTACACCGCGTACAGGCACGTGGCGCCCATGTCGTCGGCGGCCTCGGCCCGCTCCGCGTGGTCGTCGCCATCGGTGCTTCTGCTCTCCGCTGCCAGGCGGATGACCAGGTCGTCCAGCTGGGTGAGGAGTTCGTCGGGAGCGAGGTCGACATCGGCGAGCGTCCGTACGGCGATACGCAGCCGTCCCATGGCTGCCGACGCGTGGATACCGTGGCCGACGACATCGCCGACGACGAGGGCGACCCGGGCGCCGGACAGCGGGATCACGTCGAACCAGTCGCCGCCGACGCCGGCCTGGGAGCTGCCGGGCAGATAGCGCGTGGCGACCTCCACTGCCGCCTGTTGCGGCAGCTGCCTCGGGAGCATGCTGCGCTGCAGGGTCAGGGCGGTGGAACGCTCGCGGGTGTAGCGGCGGGCGTTGTCGACGCAGACGGCCGCCCTGGCCACCATTTCGCCGACCAGGACCAGGTCGTCCGCCGCGAAGGGCCTCGGACGCCGACGGGCGAAGACCGCTACGCCGAGCGTGGTGCCGCGGGCACGCACCGGTACCGCCATCAGCGAGTGGAAGCCGTAGTCGCGTACCCGGGCGGCCCTGATGGGGTCCGCCTGGGTCCACCGGTCGAAGTCGCCGTCTCCCTTCATACTCAGCACGGGCTGACCGGAGGCCAGGCAGCGGGCAGGCGGCGAGTAGTCCGGGTAGGTGTCGACCGCGCCCAGCGCGACGGCGGCCTCGGGGATGCCCTCGGTTATGGACCGGTGCGCGACACGGCGCAGGGCGATGGTGCCCTCGACCGGGCCCGGGAGCGGCTCGCCGCCGTGCAGCACGGAATCGAGCAGATCGACGCTGACGAAGTCGGCGATCCGGGGGACGGACATGTCGGCCAGCTCCTCCGCAGTGACCGTCACGTCCAGCGTGGTACCGATCCGGGCGCCCGCCTCGTTGAGCACGGCCAGCCGCTGCCGCGCTTCGAACTGCTCGGTGATGTCGCATCCCGTGGTGAACACTCCGTGCACCCTGCCCGCCGGATCTGTCACGGGCGACATGGTGACTGACCACCAGGTCAGATCCTGGGAGCCGACCGACGCAGGAGCGGAGACGTCGTAACGGATCTCCTGACCCGTCACCGCCACTCGGCGCATCGTCGCGGTCACGTCCTCGGAGAACGCGGAGGCGGTCGACACCTCCTGCTCCCGGGAAGCCTCATACAGGTCCTCGACGACATGCCCGAGCACCTGGTCGTCCTCTTCGAAGCCGAGCAGACGGCGTGCCGCGGCGTTCATCCGCAGGATCCGGCCGTCGGGGGCGTAGATCGCCAGAGTGAGCGGGGACCGCGCGAAAGCCCACTCCACCAGGTGCGGGTCGTCGTGCCCCCTCCCGGAGCTTCGCCGCGCCGGGGAGTGCATCAGAAACCACTGAGGACGTCCGTCGGCATCCAGCGCCGACCATGCCCGCAGATCCGCTTCCAGGTGGCGGCCGTCCTGGTGGCGCAGCGCGACCCTGCCGCTCCAGCTCGGCGACGCGGCCGCTTGCCGCAGGGCAGCCGCGGGCGGATCCCCAGCCAGCAGGAGGGACGCGGGACGGCCGATGACATCTGGGGGCGCGTAACCGAGCAACTGCCCGGCGCCTGGGCTCCATGCCGTGATCAGACCGCGGGCATCGACGGCGGCCACCGCGTCCGTCCAGCGGACGGGGCCCCCGCCTCCGCCCGGAGGGGCGTCACCAAACGAATCCATCGTCACTCACCTCGCCGCAGGGCATCGGCGACCGTGTCCTCGGGTCCTCACCGTCCTCATCGGAACCTCGCCTTCCAGGCTATTACTCGGGGTGGGAAGCGCGACGGGTTCAGCACCGCCCCCAGTTCGCCGTGCTTCGTCGGGCCTCATGCTTCCCTCTCCTTTCCCCGGGTCGAGGACGAGGGGAGGGCGACGGTCAGGGCGGCGCCCACAGCGGGCCCCCAGACGCCGAGCGATGCGGGCAGCAGGTCTGGCTCAAAGGTCGAGCCCGGACGCTCGGCGAGCCGGATCCTGATCGCGTCCTCCATCCACGGCAGCACAGCGGACGCGATGTCGCCGCCCACCACCGCGGCCTGGGTGGGAAAGGCGGCGGCCAGGCTGTTCAGGACGATTCCCACGGCGTGCCCGCTTTCGGCGAGCACTGCCACGGCGACCTGATCGCCGTCCGCGGCGGCCTCGGTCACTGCGGTCACTCCGGACGGACTCCAGCTGGAGCGGGCCCGGAAGCGGCGGACGATGGCCTGGCCGCTGGCAAAGGTCTCGAGACACCCCCGTCCGCCGCAGCCCGGACAGTGGGCACCACCAGGCTCCACGGTCAGGTGGCCGAACTCGCCGAGTCGGTCGTCCGCACTCGCCAGGATCCGCCCCTCGAAGGCGTAGGCACCGCCCACTCCGCCCCGGTGCAGCATGATGAAGAGCACATTCTCCAAACCCTTCGCCGCACCCAGCACAAGTTCGCCGTGCCCGAACGCGCGGGCATCGTTGAGAATTTCGGTCGGGCATCCGACCCGGTACGCCAGCTCGTCCCGCAGCGGGTAGCCGGCCCACGGACCGACAAGGTTCATGCTGCCCATACCGACGACACCGGTCGTGCGGTTCAGGTCCCCGGGGACCGCGACCCCCAGCCGGTCCGGACTGTGTTCCCGGGTCGTCCGGGTCACGGCGTCGATCAAATGCACCAGCCCCGCCCGAGGAGTTCTGGAGCTGCCCTTCGTCTCGATCGAGCCCTCGACGATCAGCGCCCACCTCAATTCGTCGACACCCATCTCGATGCCGAGCAGGCGCTCCACCAAGGCCTCCCTCTTGTCCACCGGCCCGTCGATGGCCCGCGGAGCGGCCGCCGACGGCAAGGCTTCGGCGGTGTCCGGGGTTGCAGCGGTTCCAGGGGCCACTGCCGCGTCGAGCCACGGGGGCGGCGGCACTTTTTTATCATTCCCCAAGATATGGGTCGATAATCAGAGGCACGAGCCGGGGAATCCCCTGTGGAGGGAGGTGACGGGTGACCTTCCCACCACATGCCTCCGGCGGATCAGAGCACGACCCGGGCCCCTTCCGCGGCGTGCCGGAACCCCCGGTTCTCGTGCCGAATGCCGTGGACGTCGTCCTGGACGCCACCGGCCACATCAGGCTGTGGAGCCGGTCGGTCGGGGACATGCTGGGCTGGACGGGACCGTACGTGCCGGCCCGTCGCTTCGACCGCCTCATGGACGCGGGCGGTACCGAGGCGGAAGCGCCCGAGGACATCCTCGCCAAGTTGCTGGGCTCCGAGTGCTGGAGCGGTGTCCTGCTACTGCGCCACCACGACGGCCACCCCGTCCAGGTCCACGTACAGGCGTCCCGCCTCGTCGACGTCGACGGCAGGGCGTTCGTCCACGCTTCGCTCACCGAGACGGGTGGGCCGAACACCGGGGAGCCCGGCCCGGCCGACCTGGAATCGCTCTTCGAATCGTCCCCACTGGGCGTCGCGATCTTCGACAACGACCTGAGGTGTGTCAGGGCCAATGAGGCGCTGGCCCGGCTCGACCGTCGTCCGCTCGTGCAACACCTGGGCCGCACCATTGACGAGGTGATCGCCGGCCCTGTCGGCCGTCGGC
This sequence comes from Streptomyces sp. NPDC019531, assembly GCF_044903305.1. Classification (NCBI taxonomy): domain Bacteria; kingdom Bacillati; phylum Actinomycetota; class Actinomycetes; order Kitasatosporales; family Streptomycetaceae; genus Streptomyces; species Streptomyces sp. NPDC019531. Next base: position 53,453 of record NZ_JBJDQL010000051.1, read on the forward strand.
TCGTGGAGTTGCAGCGACAGGTGCTCGGAACCGGCCGACCGGTGCTGGACATGACATTGCCAGGGCCGGACGGGAAGGGATTTCGCTCCGTGTCCTTCAGCCGCCTGGAGAGCACGGACCATCGAGTGACAGGCGTCGGCTGCACCGTCATGGACGTCACGGAACGCCGCCGCATCGCCAGACAGAACGAGATCGTCCGCGAACGCCTCGCCCTTCTCAACGATGTCGGCTCGCGCGTGGCCGACCTGCTCGACATCCGCGGGATCGCCGGGCGGCTGGCCGACACCCTGGTCCCCGGATTCAGCGACTACGCCAGTGTCATCCTGCTCGAGTCGGTGGTCGCCGAAGGGGAGCTGCCACGCCATCCGCCCACCCACCGCACCCCCCTGATCCAGCTGGGCGTCGCCTGCGCACAGCACAACCCCCTGGTCGAACGTATGCTGCGCGTCGGTCAGTCGGTAGGTGTCGCGGAGAACTCGGCCGCCAGCCGGACACTGAGCACCGGCATCCCGCAACTCCTCGACTCGCCCGTGCTGTTGCGGACCGCGACCTACCCGGGCGATCCCAAGATCCGGGCTGCCCTGGAGCTTGGCGTCCACTCGATGATGATGCTGCCGCTACGTGTCGGCGGCATCGTGCTCGGCCTGCTGGTGGTCTACCGGGCAGAAGGCAGCCCGCCGTTCGACCAGGACGACCTGGCCTTCGCCATGAAGCTGGCCAATCGCGCCAGCACCTCAGTGGACAACGCCCGGCTCTACGCACGCCAGCGCGAGGACGCGCTCATGCTGCAGCGCGCTCTCCTGCCCCAGCACATCCCCGAACCGCCCGGTGTGCACATCGCGTTCCGGTACGTCCCCGGTAGCACAGGCAACGAGGCCGGCGGCGACTGGTTCGACGTCACACAACTCGCCGGAGGACGGGTGGCTCTGGTCATCGGTGATGTCGCCGGCCATGGCCTGCGCGCCGCCGCCACGATGGGCTTGCTGCGCACTGCCGTGCGCACTCTCTCCGTACTCGATCTCCCACCGGCCAGGCTGCTGCGGCACATTGACGACATCGCCGCCGACCTGACCAGCGACCCGGGCGAGGCCCTCATGGCCACCTGCGTCTATGCCGTGCACGACCCCGCGCGCATGCGCTGCGTCATCGCGAGGGCGGGACATGTACCGCCGCTGCTCATCGGCCCGGAACCCACGGCCGACGGTGGCCGCGACGTCCGGTTGCTGGACGTGCCGTCCGGGGCCCCGCTCGGCGTCGGCGGTGTGGAGTTCGAGGAAGCGGAATTCGACGTGGCGGATGGGGCGGTCCTCGTCCTCTACACCGACGGCCTCATCGAAGCCCGCGGCGAGGACATCGGCCAGGGGCTTGAGCGTCTGCGCTCACAACTGGCCCAGCCGTACGCCTCGCTGGAGGCAGCCTGCGACGGCATGCTGAGCATCCTCGAGCCGGGGACAGAACGCGACGACGTGGCACTGCTCCTGGCTCAGCTCGTGAGCTTTCCGGACACCCCGGAACGTTCCTGAACTCGCGTGTTCGGGAGTCGCGCATCGGTCAGCTTCTGACAGTGATGACGAGGTGGAGGAAGTGCTGAAGGGGAGGGCGGAGGGCGTGCTTGAGGTACACCTCGGGGTAGCTGACCACGGCGGTCATGGCGGCGTGCTCGGCCGGCAACGGCAGGTCCTCCTCGACGCCGCGGCCGTGTGCGATCAGTGCCCCGGCGTCCGACATCCCGGTCTCGTGCAGAACGCGGATCGGGGTGATCCCGCGCCACTGGAGGCTGAACCGCGTCAGTTCCTGATGCTCGGCGGCGTGGATGTGCATCCGTAGGCCCGGCCGCCGGGCGTGTCCGCAGGGCCCGCAGATCGTCGTCGTTCACGGTGTACGGCGCATGGGGCCCGAGCGAGACGCTCACCCTGCAGTCGGCTCCGCCGTGCCACGCCTGCGCGAACGTCACCGTCTCCTCCAACGCCGCCGCGCCCCGGGCTGCTGAAGTACATGGGCGCGACGCCGGCCCGCAGTCCTGTCTCCGCGGCCAAAAAGCGGTGGTCGGCGAAGGTGGTGACCCCGGAGCGGATCATTTCCGCGCAGGCCGGCCGGGCCCCTGGCCGCTACGAGGGGATGTCCGCGTCCTGCCGGGCTTTGCGTGGCAGCCGCTTGCGGACCAGCGCGAAGGCCACCACGGCCCCGGCCACCAAGGAGGACAGGACGACCTGGTCCCGGCCGCCGCCGGAGGCGGTGTCGGTGAGCATGTAGCCGAGCACGAACACGATGAGGGCGATGGTGGCCCAGGTCAGATACGGGAAGAGCCACATGCGCACGACGAGTTTCCCGGGCGACTCCGCCTCGATGATCCGGCGCATGCGCAGCTGCGAGAAGCAGATGACCAGCCAGACGAACAGGGCGATGGCACCGGAGGAGTTGAGCAGGAACAGGAAGACGGTGTCGGGCCAGGCGTAGTTGAAGAACACCGCGACGAAACCGAAGACGACCGAGGCGAGGATCGCGGTCTGCGGCACGCCCTGACGCTTGGTGCGGCCGAACGCGGCGGGGGCGTCGCCGCGGCGGCCGAGGGAGAAGGCCATGCGGGAGGCGGTGTAGAGGCCGGAGTTCAGGCAGGACAGCACGGAGGTGAGAACGATGAAGTTCATGACCTGCCCGGCGTGCGCGATGCCCAGGGAGTTCAGGGCGGCGACGTACGAGCCGTCCTCGGTGATGGCCGGGGAGTTCCAGGGCAGCAGGGTCAGCACGATGAAGATCGAGCCGAGGTAGAACACGCCGATCCGCCAGATGACGCTGTTGGTGGCCTTGGTGACCGCGCGCTGCGGGTCCTCGGACTCCCCGGCCGCCAGGGTGACGATCTCGCTGCCCATGAAGGAGAAGACCACCATCAGCACGCCGGTGAGGATTTTGCCGGGCCCGTTGGGCAGGAAGCCGCCGTGCGCGGTGAGGTTGGACAGCCCGGCGGTGTCGCTGTGCGTGCCCGGCAGGAGCCCGAAGACCGCCAGGAGGCCGACTCCGATGAAGGCGGCGATCGCGACGACCTTGATCCCGGCGAACCAGAACTCGAACTCGCCGTAGGAGGCGACCGAGGCGAGGTTGGAGACGGTCAGCACGAGCATCACGATCAGGGCCCAGCCCCACTGCGGCACGGCCGGGATCCAGCCTTCCAGGATCTTCGCGCCGGCGGTCGCCTCGACGGCGAGCACCACGACCCAGAAGAACCAGTACAGCCAGCCGATGGAGAACCCGGCCCAGCGGCCGAGCGCGCGGTCGGCGTAGGCGGAGAAGGAACCGGAGGTGGGGTTCGCGGCGGCCATCTCGCCCAGCATGCGCATCACGAGCACGACCAGGGCGCCCACGAGTGCGTACGACACGAGGATGCCGGGCCCCGCGGCGGCGATGCCGGAGCCGGAGCCGACGAACAGGCCCGCGCCGATCACACCGCCGATCGCGATCATCGACAGATGACGGTTCTTCAGCCCGGCTTGCAGGCCGGATCCTTCCGGGGCGCTTTTGGTGGTGGTCACCGTATCGGGAGCGGGAAGAGGGGGACGTGTTGTCATCTCGACATCCAGGTGACTGGCGGGGACAAGGGACGGTTCCGGCGAGATCGGGCGGGGTTGGCCGCGTGGATTCCGCCGGGCACGGCGTGCGCGGGTGCCGGGTCAGGTGCGGGGCTGCGGGTGAGACGCGGTGGGCGACGGGTGGCAGGTGGCGATCACGGTCGTAGGACGGGCATGGTGGACCGCGGTCGCCGGGACCGGTGTCCGCTGCGCCGGTCGCCCCGATGACGCTCAGGAAAATAGTTCACGACGATCGAAAAAAACAAGGGGTCCGGTCGCCCACCCAAGGCCTCCGCGCGCCGTCCCCCGGGGGCTCCCACGCCTCCCGGACGCCCACCCGCCTCCCGTCGATACACCCCGCCAGACACGCCCGCCATGGCACGAATCCCCTGTTCAGGAGGGTGCTGACCCGGCCGCCGGCCCGACCCTCTCCCCCGGCTTCCGGACCGGTCGCAGCGGGGTCTTGTTTAACTGTTCATCTTGCTCTAATTTTTCCTGCATCGCGGCCCTCGACCCCGTCGCGACGCCCGCGCCGTGCCCTGGCACGGCGGTTCCGGGCTGATTGGGAACCTCCTCCTACGTTCCCCGCACCCCGGGAGCCTCCATGCACCACACCGTGGCGTCGTCGCGGGAACCACCGGCGGCCTTTCCCGTTCACGGGGGCGGATGTCGAGAAGCCGACGCAGGACGCCGACCGGCGTGAGGCCGAACCCGCGACACGGGTTGCGGTTCGGCCGGCGAGGTCACGCGCCGGGCCCCGACCTGGCGCGTCGGGCGGCCGCAGCCGTCGCGGGCCGCGACCGCGGTCAGCAGGCCGTTAGGGTGGCGTCGTGGTGAATGCAGCGGGCAAGTTCGGGCCTTACAACCAGCCAGGACCGGCTCGGACGACGTCACTCACCGGCGTGGGACACGCCCGCGCCCTGCCCGGCGGGGGCCAGAGCGGATCCGACCTCGTCCGGTCGAGGATCGCGCTGCGGGTACGCCTGCGCTCCGTGCAGCCGGGGGACCGCCTCCCGGATGCCGGGGTCCTCGCCGAGGAACTGGGGATCAGCGAGATCACCGTCCGTCGCGCCCTGGAGGGTATGTGCCAGGACGGCCTGCTCGACCGCCGGCGCGGTCGGGCCGGTGGGACCTTCGTCGCGCAGGACTGGGACACCGTCGTCACAGTGATGCACGACGCCGAGGAGGCGGCTTCACTGGACGCCTTCCATCTGCTGCTCGAATGCGGGCTCGTGGCGCACAGTTCGGGAGAGGTCCCGGCCGAGCGGCTGGAAGGGCTTCGGGCGCTGGTCGAGGAGATGGAACTGACCGACGACCAGGCACGCCTGGCCGAGTTGGAGGCCCGCTTCCACCTGGACCTCGCGGAGGCGCTCGGCGGTGGCGGAATCCGCGAGATCGCCGCTGATCTACTCGGCCGGCTGTGCCTGCTGCTGCCCGCACCGCACCCCACGGTGGTACGGGCGCAGAACCACTGCCATGCCGAACTGCTCACTGAACTGGGGCGGGGTGCGACCGATCCGGCCGTGCAGGCGGTGAAGACACACCAGCGTTCCCGGCACCGCTGACGCCCGGTCCGGGCCGGCCCGACCTTCCAGAACCCGCGCGCCCATCACGCCCCCACGCACGAGGAGTTGTCGCCATGCCCGACCCCGGAGCCGGTCCGCTGTCCCCGCCGGGTTCCGTCGGCGGCGCGCCGCAGCGGCTGCGCGGCGGCGTCCTCGGCATTTCGGACATCGCCGCCGCCACGATGGCCAACGTCGGCCCGGCCATGAGCTTCTTCTTCGGTTTCGCCTTCCTGTCCACCACCGCGGGCGTGGCGTCACCGCTGACCATCGTGGCCGCAGGTGTCGCGGTCGCGCTCCTTGGCAACACGCTGGCGGAGTTCTCCCGGGCGCACCCCTCCGCGGGCAGCTTCACCACCTTCGTGGGCAAGACCTTCGGCCCGGTCAGCGCGGTGACCACCGCGCTGCTGGCGGGGCTGGGCTACATCATCGCGATGGCCTCCGTCATCGCGATCTCCGGCGGGTTCGTGCAGATCACCCTGTACCACTACACCGGTGTGGACCTGCCGTGGATCATCTGGACACTGCTGCTCACCGGGCTGGCCGTGGGGTTGATGCTGCGCGGGGTGGTGGTCTCCACCAAGTGGGCCGGCTACTTCTTCGGTGTGGAGATGCTGGTACTGGCCGTGGTCTCGATCGCGGCGCTCGTGGAACACCGCGGCGGTCTTTCCCTCGATCCGTTCCTGCCCAGCCACGTCAGCCACGGCTTCAAGGGGCTGGCGGCGGGCTTTCCGCTGGCGGTGTACCTGTTCGTCGGCTGGGAGAACTCGGCGGCACTCGCCGAGGAGACGGAGAATCCGCGGCGCAACGTCGGGCGCGCGGTGTTCTCCTCCCTCGCGATCATGACGGTGAGTTACGTTCTCTTCGCCTACGCCACGGTGACCGGCTTCGGCTACGACGTGACGAAGCTCGGGGCCTCCCCGATCCCCTTCGTCGAGGTGGCCCACCACACCCTCGGCGCGCTGGCGTTCCTCACCTATCTGGGCGGTCTGACCTCCACGCTCGGCGTGCTGATCGCCGGCATCAACTCCCAGGCCCGCCTGGTGTTCAACGCCGGACGCGAGGGACTGCTCCCGTCCTTCTTCGGCTACGTACACCCGATCCGCCGCACACCGAACAACGCGATCGTCACCTTCGCCGCCACCGCTCTGCTGATCATCGGCGGCTGGGGGCTGGGCCATCTGCTGGGGTCTGCCGACGGCTCGATGAACCCGGTGATCTTCTTCACCGAGTCCTCGACCCTCGGCACCATCCTGATCCTGCTGGTCTACCTCGCCTCCAACATCGCCCTGCCGCTGTACTACCGCAGGTACCGACCGCAGGAGTTCCGGGTGATCCGGCACCTGGTACTGCCCGCGCTCGGCACCCTGGCCATCCTGGTCCCGCTGTACTACCTCGCCAAGCCGGGCCAGCCCGAACCGTACAACTGGTTCCCCTACGCGGCGCTGGCCGCCCTGCTCACCGCCGTCGGCTACGCGGCCCTCCTGGTCCGCCGCGACCCGACCCTGGCCGAACGCGTCGGCTCCGTCGTCGCCGACGCGGACTGAACCCTCGCGACGGCTTCACCACCTTCGCCAAGGGCGCCGACCCCGTCGTCGGCGACGACATCGCGGCCCTGGCCGAGCACCTCACCGCCGACACCCCGGTCGCCCCTCCGGGCATCCAGGTTGCCCTCACGGTCGGTGAGCTGCCGGTGCAGAACCGTGCCGTTTGTTTAGCGAGCACTACTCCAACACCAAGGCGCTCGCCGACCAGATCCCCGAGCAGACCACCATCGCGGCCATCAGCCGCAACATCGTCGGCGCCTTCGACTACGGCACCACCCTGCTGTCCCCGTACGCCCTCCCGCAGAGCCCGCGCCACACGACCGACGCCCATGAACTGGCCCTCACGGTCGTCCACCAGTCCGGCTTCAACGGCTTCGCCGACACACCCGAGGCCTACCTCACCCAGTTGCCCGAGGTGCGCGAGCTGCTCGGCACGTCCCGCTCGCCTGGGACGAGACACGCTTCCTGGCCGCCGCCCCCCGGAAGCCATGGCGTCGTCGCCCGCCGCAAGGACAGCACCTGGTACATCGCCGGTGCCAACGGCAAGACCCTCACCCTGGCACCCGGCCTCGACTCTTCGGCCCCCGACTGCACCCCGCCCACCCGGCCAGGCCCAGCAGCTGGCCTTCGACCTCCGGGACCTGGGCATCCGGACCCCTGCCACGCCCCGGCTCTTCGCCGACTCCTCCGCCACCGACCCAGCCCTGCGCCTGGCGACTCCGCACGGCCAGAGGTTCACGGTCGACACCGCCCCTTCGGCGGATTCATCGCCGTCCTCTGACACCTCTGACAGCCAGGCAGAAACATGTCCCCGGCGGCCCTGCGCTGCCACTCGAACGGACACGGCCGGCCCCGGAACCCCGGGTCGGCCGCCCGGGGTTCGCCGCGTTGGCGGTGCTCGCCAGATGCTTCCATCCGTGCTTACCCCCTCCTGCGGGACTACGGCGGTCAGGAACGCCGGCCCACCGGGCGGCCCTCGGTCCCTTCGGAACTTCGGCCGAGTCCCTCGTGCACCGGTCAGCCGAGGACGTAGGTCTCGACTGGGCGCTCGAGGGCCGCGGCAGACGACCTCCCTCTCCGCCTAGGACATGCCGGGCTTCAGGTCGCCGATCACCCCGATCCGGATGCCCAGCCACGGATAGGTGTGGTTGTAGAACACGTTGTCCTGCGGTTGCAGCCCGACAGCGGAGGGCCACATCTGGAAGGCCGGTGCGTTGGAGACTCCGCCGTGGAGCCGCCGCCACACCCGCAGGGAGCTCCGTCCGGAGGGGGGCGCCGTGATCGTGTCGGTCCACTCGACCGCGTTGCCGCCCTGGTCGAGAGTGCCCCACGGCGAGGTGGTCCTCGCCCCGCCGACCGTGCCGAGGCTGCCCTGGTAGACCTCGGCATAGGTGCTGGGGTCGAGTCCGAGCGGGTTCACGGTGGAGCAGGCCTCGGGCTGCAGCTGTCCCGGGCACCAGCTCGGTGCCGGCTTTCCGCTCGCGTGGTACGAGGCCAGTGGCTGGGTCGCCGCGTTGGTGACATCGCCGGTGGCCGGGTTGAGGACGGTGGGGTTGGGGGCGGTCGCGTCTCCGTCGCCGAAGACTCCCGGGTTGGTCGGGTACTTCCAGTAGGAGTAGGTGCCGCCGCCGCGCGGGTCGTAGTAGGCCGCCTTGATCCACTCGTCCTGGCTCGGCAGGACGAAACCCGTGCGCTGGGTTCGGGTGGTCTGGGGCCGGGCCAGGTCGTACATCCCGCGCTCGGTCTGCGCCGACAGTCTGACCTGGTAGGTGACGTAGTTGAAGGGACCGCTGGTGCTGGACCGCTCGGAGATCAGTCGGCCGTTGTAGAGCGAGTTGACGAAGCGGGCCGCCCTCAGGAAGTTCGCGAAGCCGTACGGCTTGTTCTCCCACTCCGGAAAGGCCACCGAGTAGTGGCTGCCCCTGCCCGCGCTGGAGGAGAAGTTGATCTGACCGTACTTCGGCCACGCCGACGAGCTCTCGGTCTCGTCATAGAGACCGAGGCGGTTGCGTCCCTCGGGATCGGCCGTGTTCAGGAACGCCACCCACTGTGCGACGGTGACTTCGAGCTGCCCGATCTCGTAGGGATGGCGCACGCCGCCGACCGTCAGACACTTGCTCGGGGAGGGGGCTTCGGTGCATGAGCGGTACAGGGCGTCCTTGAAAGGGAGAATGCCCACCGAACGATTACCGGGTGCGCCGACCTTGGCGGTCGTGAGTGTAACGACCGCGCCCCCGGAGGGACGCGGCTCGGCGGCAACGGCACCGGAGCCGGCCGTCACGGAGGCGGCGAGCAACGCCGACAGCCCGCACGCCGCTACGACGGCGCTGCTGAGGCGAGTACGGCGGGAAACGAAGTGCATGAGCATTCTCTTTTCGGCCATGGCAGCCCTCTCCGCGGCAACGGCCGGCGCGGATCAGACAGACGATCACTCAGTTGACGCCACGCTAACCCCATTCGCTACTCTTCGCTTTCGATCCGTCACGGAAACGGCATGGCCGACCGACGGTGGATCACGGCCTGGCGGTCCGGGTCGAACACGAACAGCAACCGCACGTCCGTGGCCCCGGCCGAGCCGGGACGGAGCTCCTTGAGGTTGGACGGCGCCGAGCCCTTGATCGTGTCCACCAGAGGCCGGCCCGGCGGTGATCACCGGCTACAAGGCAACCCGGAACCGGCCCCTGACCCGTAATCAGGAGCTGTCCCACAAGGCACTCGCCGCGGTGCGGGCGCCCGTCGAGCACGGCTTCGCCCATCTGAAGAACTGGCACGTCCTCGGCCAGGTCCGCACGAATCCGAGGTGGGCGACCGCGCTGGTGCGGGCACTGCTGGTACCGACGAACCGGGAAGTCGCCCACTGACAGACGGCCTTGCCAATGGACTACCGCCCCGGATCCGCCCGAGCCTCCCGACGCCTACGCCGTACGGGCGAGGGTGCCGGCGATGAGGGTGGCCACCATCTCCCGCAGAGAGGAGGTGAAGTCCATGCGCAGCCTGGCCAGGGACGGGTCCGCGTCGTAGGCGGCGAGCATGCCCGGGGAGGGCCGGGCGTGGGTCCAGACGGCGCCGGCCGCCATGTAGACCTGCCCGCCGAGCTGCTCTGCCCCGTCGCCCAGTTCGGGCAGGTACTGCCGCGCCAGATCGGCCAGCGCGGTGGTGTTGCCGATGGCCGCTTTCTTGTACCGGGCGGCGACCTCCGCGGACACGTTGTGCTCCAGGACGCCGGCCTGCGCGCTGAGCAGGTCGCACAGCACCCGGTGCTCCGCGAGGGAGTGGGTGAACACGGCCGCGAACTCGTCGCCGCGCCGGCCCACCGGATGGTCGGGGGCGATACCGGCGGCGAGCCGGTCGGGCAGTTCGGCTGTCCACTGTTTCCACGCCCTGTCCAGCAGTTCCAACAGGATGGCCTCGCGCGATTCGAAGTAGCGCAGCACGTTGGACTTGGCCAGGCCGACGCGTCGGCTCAGCTCGTTGAGGCTGACCTCGCTGACCGGCATCTCGTCGAGCATCGCGGCCGCGGTGTCCAGGATCGCCTGCCGCCGGATCTCCCGCTGCTCCTCGCTGCGAGCACGTTGAAAGGTTGTCATCACCCCATCCTACAGACCGCCGGTCTATTGACATCAGACCGGCGGTCCCTTAAATTCATCTCCAAGAGCCCGCCGGTCTGTTAACGGCCCGGGGGCGGAACATGCGTCAGCGATTCCTTTGGGAGATGGACACCATGAGCAGTGACAACAAGGTTGCGGTCATCACCGGCGGTGCGACGGGTATCGGCAAGGAGACCGCGCGGCTGCTGGTCGAGGACGGCGTGCATGTCGTCCTGAGCGGGCGGCGTGCGGACGTGGGCGCGCGGGCGGTCGAGGAGCTGACCAAGGACGGCGGCAGCGCCTCGTTCGTGGTGGCGGACATGGACTCGCCGGAGAGCATCAAGGCCCTGTTCGACTCGGTCCTGGCCGACTACGGCCGTCTGGACCACGCGGTCAACAACGCCGGTCTGGCCAACGAGACGGCCGCGATCGCCGACGCCGACCCGGCGAAGTTCCAGGAGATGCTGTCCACGAACGTGATGGGCCTGTTCCTGTGCCTGCAGCGCGAGATCCAGGAGATGCTCGCCGGCGGCCGCGGGGGCTCCGTCGTCAACCTGGCCTCCATCGCCGGCCTCAACGGCATGCCGTGGAGCGGCCCGTACGCGGCCACCAAGCACGCGGTCGTCGGCCTGACCAAGACCGCGGGCCTGGAGTACTCCTCCCAGGGCGTGCGCGTGAACGGGGTCGCCCCCGGCGCGATCAAGACCGACATCATCGCCAACGCCATCACCCTGGGGCAGTACGACGAGGACACCATCACCGCCATGCACCCCATCGGCCGCATGGGCCGGCCCCAGGAGATCGCCGCGGGCATCCACTGGCTCCTGTCCGACGCGTCCTCCTTCGTCGCCGGCGCGATCCTCAACATCGACGGCGGCTTCCAGGCCAAGTAACCCCGCACGCATGCGCCATCCGCATGCCCACCACCCCAACCGCGGGACAAGGCAAGGCCCGTCGCGGGCACCCACCGCGACGGGCCCGACCAGCGAACCCACAACGGGGAGCCGTCACGGTCGGTGAGGGGGTGTCCTCGGCGGATCGTCGGACAACGATTGTCAGTAGAGACCACGATCATGAAGGCATGGATGATCTCGCTTTGCTGCGGCGTGAGTTTTCGGAGGATGACGACGCGTTTCTCGCGATCGTGATCCGTGACCAGCACTGGGACAAGGAAGCCTTCTCCCGGCTGGAGCGGGCCATGCGGCAGGTATGCGAGACGTTCGAGCAGCGCGATCAGCAGGACTTGCCGCGGTGGCTGGTGGAGGGGTTCTGGATCTGCGTGGACTGGCTGCCCGATCACACGGCCCATCCCCGCTTTCCCCGTCCCGAGCCTCCGGCGTACTACGAAGCGGCGTTGAAGAGGCTGGGGGATCTTCAGTACTGGCTCGTCACAGGTGTCTCGCCGTATGCGCCCGGTCACGTGTGGGCGGATCCATAGGACTGACCACACATCACTGCGAGCGTCATGGCAGGGCACGCCAAGAGGATCATCTTCCGTATTCTCTGAACTTGTGATCTTGGTCTGTTCAGGGGGTCCGTGGGGACGGGATTCCGAGGTCGACAGCGCGGCGTGACCGGTGGTCGATCTGGTTG